>NZ_JBEXPJ010000080.1:0-37176 GCF_040611995.1 Lentzea sp. NPDC006480 | reverse complement strand
GCTTAGAAGGGTGGCGGGTCGCCGAGTACCGGTTCTGGTTCGCGGGTGTAGGTCTTCCCGGCCGGGCTGGTGAAGGTGAACCGGCCTGGATCTCGGCCTCGAAGAACTCGTCACCCTCACACGCGATCGCATAATCCGCCAGGACATGCAGACGCTGCGCCTGATGATAGGAAATCTGCTTCTCGTGATAATCGAGAGCATCGAGAACCTCGACGGCCTACGGACCGAACGACAATCGCGCGCAAATGGACCACGCCCCGCAACCTGCGCAAATCGCAAGGCCTACGTCGAGAACGGTGAAGCTGCCCCCTCTGCCCGTGTGCGACCTCGACGAGCGGTAGCGGAAAGCGGCAGGGCGATTTCCTCCAGAGACTTGTTCTCCGCGTCGACTGCGAGGAACCGCGCCACCAAACCGCCGATGATCATGATCACCGCGCCGACCAGGTACCCGATGAACAAGCGGACGGGGTGGTCGCCGCTCCCGATCAACGCGCCGTAGATCACCGGGCCGAGCGCGCCGAAGCACTGCGCGATCGCGAAGAACACGCCGATCGCCTTCGCGCGCACCTCCAGCGGGAAGATCTCGCTGACCGTCAGGTAGGCCGCACTCGCGCCGGCCGAGGCGAAGAAGAAGATCACGCACCACGCGATGGTCTGGGTGATGGCGTTCAACGTGCCGGTGTAGAACAGCAGAGCGGTCACGCCGAGCAGAGCACCGGAGAGCACGTAGGTCCAGAAGAGCATGGCCCGCCGGCCGATCGTGTCGAACAGGTGCCCGATAGTGAAGGGGCCCACCAGGTTGCCGACCGCGAACGCGATCAGGTACAGCGGAGTGGACTCCGACGAGACGCCGTAGAACTTGCCCAGCACCAAGGTGTAGGTGAAGAAGATCGCGTTGTAGAGGAACGACTGCGTGATCATCAAGGTCGCGCCGAGCACCGCTCGGGACGGGTACTCGCGGAACAACACGCGGGCCAGGGCGAGATAACCGATCTGCTCGGCCGGCTTGACCTCGATCGCCTTCTGCTCGTCGACCGGCGGCAGTGTCCGGCCGGTCTCCTCGACCTCGTGCTCGATGCGGGCGATCGATTCCTCGGCCTCGTCGTTGCGGCCGTGCATGATCTGCCACCGCGGGCTTTCCGGCAGGTGCCTGCGCACGAAGAGGATCACCAGGCCCAGTACCGGGCCGATGAGGAACCCGAGCCGCCAGCCCAGCGACACGTCCACCTTGTTCAGCAGGATGAACGAGCCGAGCGTGCCGAGCACGGCGCCCGCCCAGTAGGTGCCGTTGACCGCGATGTCGACTCGACCCCGGAAGCGCGCGGGAATCAGTTCGTCGATCGCGGAGTTGATCGCCGCGTACTCGCCGCCGATGCCCATGCCGGCGATGAACCTGGTGAGGTAGAGGAAGATGAGCCAACCCGTGCCGTTGCCGAGGGTGAACGCGGTGAGGCCCGAGCCGATCAGGTAGACGGCCAGCGTCAGCATGAAGAGCTTGCGGCGGCCCAGGCGGTCGGAGAGATGACCGAAGTACAGGGCACCGACGACCTCGCCGATCAGGTAGACGGTGGCGATCAGGCCGACGGCGGTCGAGGAGAGGTGCAGCGTCTCCGGTTTGGTCAGCGTGTCGGCGATCGCGCTGGCGACGGTGATTTCGAGGCCGTCGAGGATCCAGGCCACGCCCAGCGCGATGACCATGCGAGTGTGGAACGGTGACCACGGCAGCCTGTCGATGCGTGCCGGAATCAGCGTGCGTACCCCAGTGTCCATTTGTCAGCCCCTCGCCGCGATGAGCGCCTGTGGTGCGCTCTGCTTGATCCGCGTCTTCAACCACGCGAGCAGCCGTGCGGTGTCCTGCTCGCACGAGCTCACGACGTCGAGAAGTTCCTTGTCGCGCAAGCCCTGTGCGGCTTGACCGGCGACGGTCCAGGTGATGTCGGTGAACGATGCCAGCGCGTAGAGGTCCTGCAGGTCGCGCAGCAGACCGACAGCACCGCTGCGAGTTTCCGAGAACTCGGCGGCGTGCAGGCGTTCCGGTTCCGACTCGCGGTGCTCGCCATACCTTTCGACGATCGGGCCGAGCTTCTCGACCTGGGCGTCGATGCGTTTCGACAGCACCTGACAGGTGTGCGCCACGTCCGGTTCGTCGCCGTGACCCTTCGCGACCTCGCGGAACGCGTCGGCGAGCGTCTGCAGCGAAGTGTGCAGCAGTCCCAGATAGGTCGCGAGATGCATCAGACCCTCCTGATCCGCACGGCGCTGATCTTGAACAGCGGTTGCTTCGACACCGGGTCCCACTCGGTCGTCGTCAGCTCGTTGGCCGCTTGGAAGCCGTAGTGGAACGGCAGGAACACCACGCCGTCGCGGCACCGTCCAATCCGGACCGGAACCTCGACGGACCCGCGTTCGGACTCGACTCGCACCACGTCCCCGTCGGTGAGACCGAGCGTGGCGGCATCGGCAGGAGAGATCTCGACCCACGGATCGGGCGCGGCCTTCTGCAGTTCGGGTGCGCGACGAGTCTTGGTGCGGGTGTGGAAGTGGTAGACCGAGCGGCCGGTCGTGCAGATGAACGGGTATTCGTCGCTCGGCTGTTCCGGAGCGGGCGTGTACTCGGCGGCCTTGAGGAAGGCGCGTCCGTCCGGTCGCCGGGCTTTGTAGTCGGTCGGCGTGGTCGACGCGCCGGTCAGCAGGTCGTGGCCGTAGTCCTCGCAATAGGAGGCGGCAGTCGGGAAGACGCCATCGGCGTAGAGCCGTTCCTTGCCACCCCAGGGAATTCCGCTGCCACCGCGCAGCCGGTCGTAGGAAAGCTCGGTGTAGTCGCAAGGACGGCCACGGCTGCACTCGCGCCACGCGTCGAACGCACCCTCGGGGTCCTTCCACGTGATCAGCGGATCGCCGTCGCGGTTGCGGAAACCCATGCGGGAGGCGTAGTCCAGGAAGATGTCGAGATCGCTGCGAGCCTCACCGGGTGGTTCGACGGCTTGTTCGGACAGGTGGACGACCCGGGAGAGATTGGTGAAGGTGCCTTGCTTCTCGCCCCACAACGCGGCGGGCAGCACGACGTCGGCCAGTTCGGTCGTCTCGGTGCGGAAAGCGTCCTGAGTGATGACGAACAGGTCGTCCTGGCGCAGGATGTCGCGGATGCGGGAGAGCTCCGGGAGAGACACTGCCGGGTTGGTCGCGGAGATCCACAGGAACTTGATCGAACCCTGCTCGGCGTAGCGCCAGATCTGCATCGCGTGCGTCGGCGGCGCCCAGTGCGGAATGGTCAGCGGATCGACGTTCCACAGCCGCGCGAGCTCCTGGACGTGCTCGGGGTTGTCCCAGTTGCGGAATCCGGGCAGGTCGCCGTCCGCACCGGCCTCGCGGGTGTTCTGCGCGGTCGGCTGACCGTTCATCTGCAGCACCCCGCTGCCCGGCTTGCCGATCAGGCCGCGCAGCAGGTGCAGGTTGTTGACCTGGCACGACGCGGCGGTCGCCTGGTGCGACTGGTAGAAGCCCTGCAGCACGGTCGAGAGCACGCGCTCGGACGTGCCGAAGATCTCGGCGGCACGGAGCAGCTCGACGGGGGAGATGCGGCAGATCGAGGCCACGTGCTCCGGCGTGTACGGCTCGACGGTCGCCTTCAGCTCGGCGAAACCCGAGGTGTGCTGGGAGAGGTACTCGTGGTCGAGCCAGTCGTGCTCGATCAGCGCGCGCACAGGCCGTTCAGCAACGCCTGGTTTGTGCCGGGCAACGGTGCGAGGTGCACGTCCGCGGCTTCGGCGGTCGGTGTGCGGCGCGGATCCACGACGACCAGCCGAGGCCGATCCGGCCCGGCGATCCGGTCGAGCACGCGTGCCCACATCACGGTCTGCGTGGCAGCCATGTTGTGCCCGAAGAGGAACAGCGCGTCGCACAGGTCGATGTCGGCGTGGCAGGCGGGCTGGCCGTCCGAGCCGAACGTCTCCTTGAGCGCAGCCGCGGCCGTCGCGGTGCACAGGCGGGTGTTGCCGTCCATGTGCGGCGTGCCGATGCCGGCTTTCCCGATGACACCGAGCGTGTAGTACTCCTCCAGGAACAGCTGCCCGCTCGTGTAGAAGCCGTGCGACAACGGGCCGACCTCGGCGAGCAGGTCCTGGGAGCGGCGCACGATCACGTCCATCGCGGTGTCCCAGTCGGTTTCGACCAGTTCACCGTCGCGGCGGATCAACGGTGTGGTGAGGCGATCCTTGTGATGTGCCTGCCACGAACCGTAAAGCCCCTTCGGGCCCATCCTGCCGTGGTTGACGATGTCCGACGCCCGCCCGCGAACACCTACGATCTGACCGTCCTTGACCGCGATGTCGCAACCGCACCCGTTGCTGCACAACACGCAGGCCGACTGGACCCATCGGTCCACATCGGACTCACCGATGCCGTCCGCCAGCCGCTGGTCGACCCGAATCGGCCAGTTGGTTCCACGTCCGTGCGGAGTGCGTGGTCCCCATACGTCGGCGATGCGATCCACGGAAAAGCAGTACCCGGCGCCGGACAAATGAAACTCAGTCGGTCAGAACCCGCCCGTAACGCCGGAGAACGCGCTCGCGCAAATCAGCGTCCGACCTGGGTACTGGCTGGATGAACACCTCGTCGACGTCGTGGAACAGCTCGCGCAGTTCGTTGTCGATGCGAATGCAGGCTTGTTCGACGTCGCCGGCCGAATATGTGTCGATGAAGTCGACTCGTGCACATACGAGCACTTTGTCCGTTCCGGTGAGCATTGTCTGGACGTCGACCAGATCGTCTACCTCCGGCTGCTTCTCGATGTGGTCCCAGACCGCCCGCACGAGTCGTTGGTCAGCCTGGCGCCCGATCAGCAGGCCCTTGCAGACGCGGCCCAGGAGCACCGCCACCACGGCGAGCAGCACGCCGATCAGGATGGACGCGATGCCGTCCCACACCGCGGATCCGGTCAGCTGGTGCAGTCCGACACCGGCGGCCGCGAGCACGATGCCGATCACGGCGGCGAGGTCCTCGGTGAACACGGCGCGCGGTGTCGGATCGTCGGTGCCGCGCAGTTCTCCGGCCATGGAGACGTCGTGCTCCTCGGCCTCCCGGCGGACCTGACGGGTCGCCTGCACGAGTGACGTGCCCTCCATGACGAACGCGATGGCCAGCACGACGTAGTTCACCCACGCGTAGGTGCTCTCCTCGTGCGGCGAGATGATCGTGTGCACGCCCTGGTACAGCGAGAACATCGCGCCGGAGATCAGGATCCCGAACGCGGCGAGCAACGACCAGAAGTAGCGCTCCTTGCCGTAACCGAACGGGTGCTGGGCGTCGGCGGGGCGTTCCGAGCGCTTGACGGCGGTGAGCAGCAGGAGCTGCGTCGACGTGTCGCCGACCGAGTGCGCGGCCTCGGACAGCAGGGCGCCGGAGCCTGACAACAGCCCGGCGACCAGCTTGAGGATCGCGACGCCGGTGTTCGCGAGCAGGGCGATGACCACGGTGAGCCTGCTGCCTTCCATGTGCTCCCGGCTACCCGTGCACCGACGGGGTGACACGTGGTCGCACACACAGCGAGAAACCCTGCTGACTCTGATTCCAAACCACCCGTTCTGGGTATGCAGGTCGGCATGAGTGGTGGCGATGAGCTGGACGACGACGCGCTGCACAACAGCGAGGCGCTGCCCACGAGCCGGCCGAACCCGATCGTGATCGCGGCCAGCGTCACGGCACGTGGTGGCCTGCTCTGGTTCCCTGTGGCCGGGCTGCTCGCGTTGGCAGGCAAGAAGAAGACCGCCAAACGCGCGCTTGCAGCCGCGGCGGTGGCGATGCCGATCGGCCACCTGGTCAGCCTGGTCGTGCACCGGCAGCGGCCGCCCGCCGCGAACATGCCCGCGCGGCAGGCACTTCCCGAACATCCCGACTCGTCGTCGTTCCCCTCCAAACACGCGGTGACGGCTGCCGCTTTCGGCGCCGCCACCGCGTTGGACGACCGCGAGGCCGCTGTGTTCGTGACGCCGCTGGTGCTCCTCGTCGCCTACAGCCGGCTGCGCACCCGCGTGCACTGGCCGACGGACGTGCTGGGAGGACTGCTGATCGGCGTGCTCGTGGCGCTGGCTCAGGCCGGGATCGGACGTTCCGCCAAGGCCAGGGCGACGGCGTGCAGGTTGGCGGCCATCGTGCGGCCGGTGTTCTCCGACCACTCGTGACCCTCGTCGGTGTCGGAGTAGCTCGGGCCCGGCCCCGGACCGCGGTTCCAGTACGTCCACGCCTGGCCGGGAATCGTGTAGCCGATGTCGCCCAGCCCGCCGGCGATCTCGCTGATCACGTGGTGCGCGCCGTCCTCGTTGCCGGTCACGACCACGCCCGCGACCCGGTTGTAGGCCACCGGCCGGTCCTCGGGGTCGGTCTCGGAGATCATCGCGTCCATCCGCTCCAGCGCCCGTTGCGCGAGCGAGGACGGCCTGCCGACCCAGGTCGGCGTCGCGAAGACCAGGATCTCGGCACCGAGAAGTGAGGCGTGGATGCGCGGCCACTCGTCGCCGGGGCCCTCATCGGTCGAGACACCGGGCGGGATGTGGTGGTCCGCGAGCCGGTAGGTGGTGACCTCGACGTCCTTTTTGGTCAGTTCGTCGACGACCACCTGGGCGAGCAGGTCGGTGTTGGACTGGTCCGGCGACTTCTTGAGGGTGCAGTTGAGCACCACGGCGTGCAGACGTGCGTTCATGACACGCGAGTACCCACCGCAGTGGCGGGCATGCGGAGCGCGAAGTGGTTCAGCGTCGCGGGCAGCGGCTCGGTGAGCTTCGGAAAGGTCAGGTGCTTGCTCAACGTGTCCAGCATCGCGCCCGCGGTGGCCAGCACGAGGTCACGACCAGGGCATTCACCAGGTCCGGCGCTGAACGGGACGATCGCCGGGTCGCGCGGCTGGTCCCAGATCTCCGGGGCGTAGCGGTCGGCGAACGGCAGCCGGTCCGGGTCGCGGTGGAAGAACGGCGTGAACACCACGAACTCGGTGCCCTCCGGCAACCACGTGCCGTGCCAGCGGGTCGCGATCGTGCTCTCGCGCAGGATCACCGGCGTCGTCGGCCACAACCGAGCGGACTCCAGGATGCCGTGCGCGCCGCGCGCGCCGATGGCCAGCGCCCGCATGGTCACGATGCCGGCCGCGTCGAACGCGAACAGCCAGTGCGGCACCTGGTCGGGCAACGCGGGGCGGTACGACGCGAGCCTGTGCTCGAAACGTTCGCGCAGACCACGCTCACGTGGCCGGAGGTACGCCCAGTTCGCGTGCCGGCGCAACGCCTTGAGGTCGTCGGTGAGCTGAGTGTCCTCGCGGGCACGGTCGCCGAGCACGATCCGGCGCACGATCCGCCACCACGCCTGGGCGAACGAGTCCCAGGTCAGCTCGCCGGTGCTCATCACGTGCCTGGTCAGCAGGTCGGCCTCGTCGCGCACGATCGGCTCGACGTCGAAGTTCTCGGGTCGCAGCGCGCGTTCGTTGAGCTCCCGGAGACGTTCCCGGTCCGCACCCTCCGAGATGAGCACGCCGTGCGGCTGGAAGTGGCTGAGGGCGGCCTTCTTCTCCTTGGTGGCCAACGCGAACGGCTCGGGTGACTGGGTGAGCAACCGGCCGACGTCGGTGGGGTCGACCAGCATCGCGACACTGCGCCCGGTGATGCGCAGCCGCACCGGCTCGTGGCCGTACTTGTCGCGCAGGTGCCGCATCGTGCCGATCGCGGTGGCGTCGGACTGCAGCTTCTCGGCGAGTGCCAGGACGCCCGGCCTGCGGACGATGACGCCTTTGGCCAGGGTGGGCAGCAGCACGGTCGCCAGCACTCGGGTGGTGTCGAGTCGAGAAGAGATCGCCATGCTTTCCGGCTACCCGGTCACCCGGGTGTGAATCGTCCTGACCGGGGGTATTCGCGGGTCAGCTCGAACCAGGAGGTCGTGATGCCAGCGGGATCGAACGCGAAACGTGAACGCCAGTACGAACACATCAAGGACTCCGCCCGCAGCCGTGGCGCCTCGTCCAAACGCGCCAAGGAGATCGCCGCGCGCACGGTGAACAAGAACCGCGCCCAGGCAGGCGAGTCCAAGACGGCGAGCAAGTCGTCCACGCAGGACATGTCGCCGCAGAAGCGCGGCGGACAGCGCTCGCACAGCGGTGCGCAGGGTCCGACGAAGGAGCAGCTCTACAACGAGGCCAAGAAGAAGAACATCAAGGGCCGCTCCACGATGACGAAGAAGGAGCTCGCCAACGCACTCGGACGCTGACGTGCCAGGTGATGTCGCCGAGGACAAGACTTCGATGCTGACGATTCTCACCACCGAGCACAACACGCTGCAGATGGTCCGCACGGCGACGATCACGGACGCGTCGAGCCGCGCGGGCCACCTGCTGACCACGATCTCCGCGTCGATGATCGCACTCGGGTTCGTGGCCCAGGTGGTGCCGCTGAAGGTGTTGCTGACGTTGATGCTCGTGCTCTTCTCCGGGCTGTTCGCGATCGGCCTCGCCACCCTGTTCCGCACGGTGGAGCTGACGATCGAGGACGTGCAGGCGGGCCTGGGCATCAACCGGATCCGGCACATCTACGGCGACCTCGAACCGTGCACACGCGAAGCGTTCGTCCGGCAGGTCCACGACGAAACCGCGTCCGTGGAAGCGGATGCCGGCCAGACCGGCTGGCGCAAGGCGAGGCGCCCGAGGCTGATCGGCACCGCGCTCGGCGTGTCCGGGTTGGTGAACCTGGTCAACGGACTCGTCGCCGGAGCCATCGCCGGTGCGGCGTCGGGGTTGCTCAACGCCAGCTTGGCCTGGGCGATCGCCATCGGTGTGGTCGTCGCCGTCGCGGTGATCGCCGCGTTCGGCGTGGCACTGGGAAAGATCGGACGACGCGGCGTCGCCCCGATCAGCACTCGTTATCCGAAGAATCACTAGGAGGACCGCCGTGCAGTACGACGTCGTCGACCTGATCATGCAGGACCACCGCGAGGTGGAGCGTCTGTGGGACGAGCTGAAGAACCACCCGGAGAAACGACCGCTGCTCACCCCGGTCATGTGCGGGCTGCTCGTCGCCCACAGCCGGGCCGAGGAGGCCGAGGTCTACCCGGTCGCCATCAAGGAGGCGGGCGAGTCGGACGAGGTCGAGCACAGCCAGGAGGAGCACGCCGAAGCCGAGCAGCTGCTCGCGAAGCTGCTCGACTGCGACTGGGACTCCCCGCAGTACGACGAGGCGCTGAAGAAGGTCGTCGACGCCGTCTCCCACCACGTGGAGGAAGAGGAGAAGACGGTCCTTCCCGGCATGCGCACGCGGCTCAGCGCGGAACGCCGCTACCAGCTCGGCGAGCGGTTCGCGAGCAGCCGGGCCGAGCACCTCGGCGAGCTGCCCGGCCAGGCCACTCGCGAGGAGCTCCTGACGCAGGCCCGCAACCTGGGCCTCTCCAACGCCTCCACGATGAGCAAGGAGCAGCTCAAGCGCGAACTGCAGAAGGCCGCCTCGAAGTAGTGGTCAGGGCACGTCGAGCTTGAAGGGGTCGTGCTCGGTGAGGAGCTTGTCCAGCCGGGCTCTGTCCACCCGGCTGGTGATGGCGGTGTCCTCCTGGCGATCCCTGATCACCTTGGACAGCGTGAACGCCGAGGTGATCGCGTAGAGCATCGCGATGCCCAGGAACGCGCGCACCCAGCCGTCAACGGGCAGGAACACGACTCCGATGCCGACGGCGATGAGCGAGAGCCCGAACGAGAGGACCGCCTGCAGGTAGAACGCGCCGGTGGTCGCGGTGCGCGCGGGCGTGGAAGAAGTCATGATCCCGAGAGTCCTGGCTCACACCCGGACTGTCATGAGTACCTCTACTCATGTCGGGGTCCGAAGTTGCGGGACGACGGCACCAGCGCGGCGAGCGCGGGCGCGGCGAAGCAGACCACCGCGCACCCGATCAGCACCGCGCTGGTGCCGAACTCCGTGATGGCGGGGGCGATGAGCGCCAGGCCGATGGGCGCCAGGCCGTACGACAGCAGGAAGTCCAAAGAGGACACCCGCGCGAGCTTCGACGGCTCGACCTCGCGCTGGGTCGCGGTGAACCACGGCACGTTGAACAGGTCGATGCCGAGCCCGGCGACCGCGTAGACGGCGATCACGACGAACGGGTGCACCGGCAGCAGCAAGGCGAGCGGCGCGAACCCGTACAGCGCCAGGCCGAACAGCCCGGTCCACCCGGCGGCGCGTGGTCGCCACCGAGCCATCAGCACCGCGCCTGCCAGCGCGCCGAGCGTGTAGGCGGTGAGAGCGCCCGCCAGCACGGCTTCCGTGCCGTAGCGGTCGCGGCTGACCAGGGGGAGCACCACGCCGGTCGCCGAGTAGCCGGTCGCGATCACGGCCGAGAGTGCGCCCAGTCCCGCCAGGAACCACGGATGCCGGCGAGCCTCGCGCACGCCGTCCAGGAACTCCGTCACGAACCCCGTACTGCGTTGCGCTGCTGCGCTTCCGGAAGCCGCCGGGACCCCCACGAGCCCTGTATCGCTCGATGCCGGGCCCGTTCCCGTGCCGGCCGGGGGCACCAGCGCCGCCACGAGCCACAGCGCGCCGATTCCCAGCAGCAGTCCCTGCGTGTTCACCACGAGGGCCAGCAGCGCGGTCAGACCCGGCGCCACCAGCGTCGTCACCCGGATCGACATGGTCATCGCCGCGTTCGCCTGCTGGCGTTGATCCGGTTCGACGACCTCGGCGGTCAGCGCGGAGAACGCCGGTCGGCACGCGCCCTGGCCCGCGCCCATCGCCGCGGCCGCGAGGGCCGCCAGCACCAACGAGTTGCCCAGAAAGGCAGTCAGGACCGGTGCGGCGATCGCGGACGTGAGGCCCGAGTACAGGACGACCTGGCGGCGGGCGTAGCGGTCGGCCAGCACGCCGCTGATCGGCACCGCGGCGAGGAAACCGGTGGTGCGCGCGGCGAGCAGGACGCCGAGCTCGATGGCGGTCAGCGAGCGCGAGAGCACCGCCAGGCCCAGCACGAACGGCAGGGCCCAGGTCGCGATGCCCGACGCCGTGGTCGCGGTCCAGAGGCGGAGGAACTGGGTGCTGCGCAGGACCGGGGGGCTGCTGCGCGCTGTGTCGTGGACCACGCACTTGACCTTTCGCGAGGCTTGATTTGAAAATGATTGTCGTTACAGTAACCGAGTCCGCTCGACCGCTTCACCGGAGGTTCCGATGTCTCACCCCGCCCGGCTCGGCCTGGCGCTGGTCGCGGTGCTCACCGCGAGCTGCGCCACCCCGGGAGGTGCCGAAGCACCCAAGGCTGCTCAGGTGCAGGTGGACAGCTGCGGCAAGCAGCTGACGTTCACCGGCACGCCGCAGCGGGCGGTGGCGCTGGATCAGAACTCCACGGAGACGTTGCTCGCGCTGGGACTTCAGGACCGCATGGCCGGTACCGCGAACGTCAAGACCAAGGTGTCGCCCAAATACGCCGACGCCTACGCCCGGATCCCGGTGCTCTCGCCGAAGATCCTCACGTCGGAACCGTTGCGTGCAGCCAATCCGGATGTCGTGGTGTCGTCGTTCAAGGAGCTGTTCACCGCTGACCGCGCGGGAACGCGGGACGAGCTGGAAACCCTTGGTGTGCCGACGTTCGTGAGCGCGGTGAACTGCCCGGACGGGACGACGCCGCCGTTCGAGCGGCTGTTCCGCGACTACGAGAACCTCGGCAGGATCTTCGGGACGGCCGAACGGGCGAACCAGCTCGCTGCCGACCAGCGCGCGGCAGTCGCCGAAGTCCAAGCGGTGAAACGGGATCCGGTGAAGGTCGTGTGGATCTACTCGGTCTTCAAGGGGGTTCCGTACGTAGCCGGTCGCGACGGCATGCCCAGCCAGATGAGCAGGATCGCCGGTGCCACCAACATCTTCGACGACCTGAGCCAGGAGTGGCCGGAGGCGTCGTGGGAGGAGATCGCCCGCCGCGACCCCGATGTCGTCGTGATCGGTGATTTGTCCGAACGCGGCAATCCCGGCGACAAGGCGAGCGAGAAGCTCGCGATGATGCGCGAACATCCCGTCGTGTCGCAGCTGAAGGCGGTGCGGGACAACAAGGTGATCGAGCTGCCCGGCATCGAGATGGACCCTTCCGTGCGCACGGTGGACGCGTTGCGGGCGTTCGGCGCCGGGCTCGACAAGATCGCCGGCCGTGGCTGAGGCCGCGGTCCTGGATCCCGCCGTCTCCGTGACTCCCGTTCGACGCGACAAGGGCGTGCTCCTGACGGTTTTGAGTCTCCCTGCCCTTTGGATCACCGTCCTGATGGTCTCGCTGGTGCTCGCCGTCGGCATAGGAGTGGCCGCGAGTTGGCCAGAGATTGGCCGGTCCTTGGGCTCGCACGTCGGGCTGCCGATCGTGCCGCTGCCACGCCTGCTCGACTCGCTGATCTGGGATCTGAGGCTGCCGCGGGTGCTGCTCGCGGCCCTGGTCGGCGCGGCGCTGGCGGTGTGCGGGGCCGCGTTGCAGAGCGTCACGCGCAACTCGCTCGCCGATCCTTACCTGCTCGGCGTCTCGTCAGGTGCCTCGACCGGCGCGGTCGTCGTGGTGGTGCTCGGGTTCGCGGGCTCGCAGCTCGGGGTGACCGGCGGTGCGCTGATCGGCGCGCTGGTGTCGTTCGGGCTGCTGATGCTGCTGCTGAGGCGAACCGGGCTCGACTCCGTGCGGGTGGTGCTCACCGGTGTGGTCGTGGGGCAGCTGTTCGCGGCTTTGACCTCGTTGATCCTGCTGTCGTCGGGTGACGCCGACAGCATTCGCGCGATCACGAACTGGCTGCTGGGGTCACTCGCGTCGGCGCGGTGGACATCGGTCGCGGTGTGCTCGGTGGTCCTCGCGGCCGGGCTGCTCGTCGTGTGGTTGTGCTCGTCCGCACTGGACGGGTTCGCGTTCGGGGCCGACACCGCGTCGTCGCTCGGCATCGACGTTCGTGCCACTCGGGCGGTGTTGCTGGTGACCACGTCGGTGCTGACCGCCGTCGCGGTGGCCGCTGTGGGCGCTGTCGGGTTCGTCGGGCTGATCGTGCCGCACGGGGTCCGGTTCCTGGTGGGGCCGTTGCACCGCAGGTTGTTGCCGCTGTCGGCGGTGGCCGGCGCGGTGTTCCTGGTCTGGACGGACGCGTTGACCCGCGTGATCTTCGCGCCGCTGGAGGTACCGGTCGGGGTGTTCACCGCGCTGCTCGGCGTGCCGCTCTTCCTGCTGGTGCTGCGCAGGAGGGGAGAGCTGTGAGGATCGCTGTTGATCAGCTGACCTGGGGCGTGCCGGGCAAGGCCATCGTTCGGGACGTGAGCTTGCAGGTCTCCGACGGCGAGACGGTCGGGCTGATCGGGCCGAACGGTTCCGGCAAGTCGTCGCTGCTGCGGTGTGTTGCGGGCCTTCGGACGTTGACCGCCGGCGCCGTTCGCTATGACGGCGTGGACACCGCGTCGTGGCCTGCTCGGGAGCGGGCGCGGAAGCTGGCGTTCGTCGAGCAGACCGCGGACACGGACAGCGACCTGCGGGTGGCCGATGTCGTGATGCTCGGCCGCACCGCGCACCGGTCGCGGTGGCGTGGTCCGGATGCCGCCGACCACGAGATCGTCGCGGAAGCACTGAGCCGGCTTGATCTGAGCGTGTTGGCGGACCGGCCGTGGAAGCAGCTGTCCGGCGGTGAACGGCAACGCACCCATCTGGCGCGTGCGCTGGCGCAGCAGACTTCGGGCCTGCTGCTGGACGAGCCCACCAACCATCTGGACGTGCGTCATCAGCTCGACCTGATGGAGCTGGTGAGCCGTACGCCGCAGACCGTCGTGGTGGCGCTGCACGACCTCGCGCTGGCCGCCCGCTACTGCGACCGGCTGGTCCTGATGCATCGCGGGACCGTCGTCGCCGACGGTTCCGCGGATGAAGTGCTCACCGCGCCGTTGCTGCGCGAGGTGTTCGACGTGGACGCCGAGATCGGCCGCGACAGCCTCGGTCATCTGGCCGTCGGTTATCGCTGACAAGGGGGAAACAAATGACCACAGTGGACGATCTGACAACTGAGGTGCTGGCCGGGAAACACGGCCCCGACCCCGCGGAAGTGCCTGCCACGAGCGTGTTCTGGGTGAATCACGGTACGCGGCTGGCCGGAAGTGATGTCACCTATCGCAACCAGTACGTGCTGGCTCGCGTCGGGCGGGCGTTCGGGGCGTGCGCGTTCGCGGAAGGCGAGGCCGATCCGGCGGTGTGCGCGAACTACTCCGGAGCTCCCGTCGCCCGACTGCTGACCGAGGCCCCGGCGCCGGTGCGAATTGCCGCGCTCGACGCCTACCTGGGCAGCGTCCGTCCACACGAGACCGCCGAACGCGTCGTGCTTCCTGCGGGAACACCAGAGGAGCGCGCGGCGGCACGGGACGCGGCCGTGGCGGGGTTGCTCGACGTCGAGCCCGGCGCCAAGGTCGCGTTGATCGGCGTGGTGAACCCGCTGGTGGCGGCCATCCGCGAGCGTGGCGCCGAGTGCCTGCCGTGCGACCTGTCGTTGCGCACCACCCAGTGGGGCGACCCGGTGACGCCGGACATGCGGGACGTGCTCGAAGTGGCCGACGCGGTGGTGGCGACCGGCATGACGATCGGCAACGGCACGTTCGACGAGATCCTGCGCACCTGCCGCGAGCGGGACGTCCCGCTGGTCGTCTACGCCCAGACCGCGAGCGCCGTCGCCCGCCACTTCCTCGGCGCCGGAGTCACCGCGCTGTCCGCGGAACCGTTCCCGTTCTCGCAGTTCAGCGCCGACGACACCGCCCTGTTCCGCTACCGGACATGAGAGAAGCCGTGCATCACCACATCGCTGACGCGCTCAGTCGTCCCGCCCTGGTACGCCTCGACTCCCGCACCCTCTGCCTGCGCTTCGAGACGATGAAGGTCGCCTCGGCCCTCGAAGCGGTTCGACACCTCCTCGAATGCGGCACGATCGAGCAGGGGGACACGCTGGTCGACAGCTCCAGCGGCATCTACGCCCACGCCCTGGCGCTCGCGTGCCACCGCTACGGCCTGCACTGCCACATCATCGCGTCCACGACCGTCGACAAGACACTGCGCACGCAGCTGGAGATCCTCGGCGCGACCGTCGAACCGATGCCCGCGTCGGCGAGCCTCAAGCTCGACCAGAGCCGCCGGGTCGAACGGGTGCGGGAGATCCTGCGCGACCGCCCGAGGTACCACTGGATGCGGCAGTACCACGACGACGTCCACTACCGCGGCTACCGGCCGATCGCCGACCTCGTGCGCCAACACGTCGACTGCTCACGGCTTTCGGTCGTCGGCGGGGTCGGCACGGGTGCCTCGACGGGTGCGCTGACCACCTACCTGCGCGAGTCCGACCCGAGTGTGGAACTCGTTGGCGTGCAACCGTTCGACAGCGTCACGTTCGGCAGTGAGCACGTGCACGATCCGGAGATCATCATCGCCGGGATCGGGAGCTCGATCCCGTTCGGCAACGTCGACCACACGCTCTACGACACCGTGCACTGGTTCGGGTTCGACGCGGCGCTGGCGGGCAGCGTGGCGTTGCTCCGCGACCACGCGATCTTCGCCGGCCTCTCGGCCGGCGCGGCTTATCTGGCGGCGACGTGGGAGCAGCGGCTCGATCCGGACCGGCACGTCGTGGTGCTGGCCCCGGACACCGGGCACCGGTACGTCGACGCGGCCTACTCCCGGCACGCTGAGGTATCGCCGGCGGCGGAGCTGCGCCCGTTGCAGATCAAGAAGCTGGCAGATATGGATCTGCCCTGGTCGCGCATGCACTGGGACCGTGCGGGAGCACCACCGAACGCGGCCGTCGAAGCGATTCGAGCGGCGTCGTGACTGTCGCGATGTCGTAACCGATCGGCCGTTCGTGCGATAACCAGGCATGGACGGGTTCGTCGCGGTTCTCGGCGCGACCGGGCGGCAGGGTGGTGCGGTCGCCCGGCACTTGCTCGCGGACGGTCGGCGGGTCCGGGCGCTGACCCGTGACCCGTCCTCCGCCAAGGCTCGACGCCTGGCCGAAGCGGGTGCCGAGGTGATGCGCGCGGACATGAGCGACGTGACCACGTTGCGGACCGCGTTCGCCGGGGCACATGGCGTGTTCAGCGTGCAGAACCCGATGATCTGCGGCCTGGACGAGGAGGTCGTGCAGGGCAGGAACGTGGGCGACGCGGCGGCCGACGCGGGGGTGCGGCACGTCGTTTACGGGTCGGCCGGCATCGACCGCGCGGGCACCGGCGTCAGGTCGTGGGAGTCCAAAGTGGTCATCAAGGCCCATCTGCTGCGGCTGGGCCTGCCGTTGACCGTGTTGCGGCCGATGGCGCTGATGGAACTGATGACCGACAAGGACTTCTACCCGCCGGTGTCGATGTGGCACCTGATGCCGAAGCTGATCGGTGGCGACCGCCCGTTGCTGTGGCTGTGCTCCGACGACTTCGGCGCGGTCGCGGCACGGGCGTTCGCCGAGCCGGACAGGTTCGTCGGCGAGGATCTGCCGCTGGTGTCCGACGTGCTCAGCATCAACGGGTGCCGCGACCTCCACCGGGAGGCGTTCGGGCGGCCGCCACGGCGCTTCCCGATGCCGATCTGGTTGTTCGAGCGGTTCGTCGGCGACGACCTGGTCAGGATGTGGCGCTGGCTGCACGACAACCCGGTCGAGGCCGACCCGGCGGCCACGCGGGCGATCGTGCCGTCCGCGCGGTCCGTCCGCGACTGGCTCAGCTCTCGCGCTCGGTAGGCGCGAGCGCGTCCTCGGTCTGCTCGTCGGGCGGAGTGTGCTTGCCGCGTCGCACAAGGGAGAAGTGCGCCTCTTCGCGCATCCGCTCGACCATGTGCGGGTAGTGCAGCTCGAACGCCGGCCGCTCGGAGCGGATCCGCGGCAGCTCCAGGAAGTTGTGCCGCGGCGGCGGACAGGTCGTGGCCCACTCCAGCGAGTTCCCGTAGCCCCAGGGATCATCGCGCCCGGCCGGTTCGCCGTGCCGGTAGCTGCGCAGGATGTTGTAGAGGAACGGCAGCACGGACGCGCCCAGGACGAAAGCGCTGATCGACGAGATCATGTTGAGCGTGGTGAACCCGTCGGTGGGCAGGTAGTCGGCGTAGCGGCGCGGGAAGCCCATGTTGCCGAGCCAGTGCTGCACCAGGAACGTGCCGTGGAAGCCCAGGAACGTGGTCCAGAAGTGCAGCTTGCCCAGAGGTTCGTCGAGCATCCGGCCGGTCATCTTGGGGAACCAGAAGTAGATGCCCGCGTAGGTGGCGAACACGATGGTGCCGAACAGGACGTAGTGGAAGTGCGCGACGACGAAGTACGTGTCGGTGACGTGGAAGTCGAGCGGCGGTGAAGCCAGGATGATCCCGGTCAGGCCGCCGAGCAGGAAGGTCACCAGGAAGCCGACGGCGAACAGCATCGGCGACTCGAACGACAGCTGGCCGCGCCACATCGTGCCGGCCCAGTTGAAGAACTTGATCCCGGTCGGCACCGCGATCAGGAACGTCGTCAGCGAGAAGAACGGCAGCAGCACCGCTCCGGTCGCGAACATGTGGTGCGCCCACACCACGACCGACAGCATGGCGATCGCGAACGTCGCGAACACCAGGCCCTTGTAGCCGAACAGCGGTTTGCGGCTGAACACCGGCAGGATCTCGGTGATGATCCCGAAGAACGGCAGCGCCACGATGTAGACCTCGGGATGGCCGAAGAACCAGAACAGGTGCTGCCACAGGATCGCGCCACCGTTGGCCGGGTCGAACACGTGCGCGCCCAGATGCCGGTCCGCGGCGAGGCCCAGCAAGGCGGCCGTGAGGATCGGGAACGCCAGCAGGATCAGCACGGACGTGACCAGGATGTTCCAGGTGAAGATCGGCATCCGGAACATGGTCATGCCGGGCGCTCGCAGGCACACGACCGTGGTGGTCATGTTGACCGCGCCCAGGATCGTGCCCAGGCCGCTGACCACCAGCCCCGTGATCCACAGGTCCGGGCCGACTCCGGGAGCGTGCGCGGCGCTGGACAACGGGGTGTAGCCGGTCCAGCCGAAGTCCGCCGCCCCGCCCGGCGTCACGAAGCTGCTCATGACGATCAGGCCGCCGAACAGGAACAGCCAGTACGAGAAGGCGTTCAGTCGCGGGAACGCGACGTCCGGTGAGCCGATCTGCAGCGGCAGGACGTAGTTCGCGAACCCGAACAGGATCGGGGTGGCGTAGAGCAGCAGCATGATCGTGCCGTGCATGGTGAAGAGCTGGTTGTACTGCTCGTCCGAGAGGAACTGCAGGCCTGGGCGCGCTAGTTCGGCGCGCAGCAGCAGCGCCATCACGCCGCCCGCCATGAAGAACAGGAACGACGTGACCAGGTAGAGGATCCCGATCTGCTTGGGGTCCGTGGTGCGCAGGAGAGCGAGGAACACCGCGCCTTTGGGGCGTCGGCGCGCGACGCCCGGATACGGCACCACCGGGGTGGGCCTGAGCGCGGTCACAACAGCACCACAGCGAGCCCGACGAGGAGCGCGCCGACGAGAGCGGGCAGGAGCCAGTGCCGGCGCCCGCGCGGCCCGTCGCTCAGCGCGCGGGCCAGGTCCGGTTCGGCCGCGGCGAATCGGCGTTCGATCTCCAGCAGCCGCTGTTGTTCCTCACGACTGAGCACGCGCGCGGAATACCCCTGGGCCCACCTCTCAAACGGTGTACGGGGCTAGCCCGGTTCCGGCATCGGCGGCACCGGATCCGGGTCGGGGCCGGGTGGCCTCGGCTGGTCCGGTCCCGGGGTGGTCGGAACGGGCTCCGGTGGTGGTACTGGTTGCGTCATGCCTGGTGGGTACCCGTTTCAACGCTCGGTACCCAGTACCGGTTTCACGTCGACCACCGGCGTTCCGTCAAGGGCTTCCAGGTCCGCCACCCGCACCCGCTGTTCCTCGACCGCGACGATCCGGACCCGGTGCAACCCGATCGGGTTCGGCCGGTCGGGCGAACGGGTCGAGAACACCCCGGTGTCCGGGCGTTCGAGGTCGCCGCGCGGGTGCACCGCGAGCACCGACCGGTCCGCCCGGTCGAGCCAGGTCAGCACGAGGACGTCCTGGTCAGGTGCGAGCTCGGCCATCGCCCGCGCGTACTCCGGCGCGAACACGATCCACGCGTCCGGTGCACCCTCGTCGCCCTGCTTGGGAGCGGACGAGCGGTCGGTGAGCGGCGACTCGACGTGGCCGACGGGTTGCAGTTTCATCAGGTCCCGCAGAAGGTCTGGTAGTTGGTGGTGAAGTCCCGCGGGGCGGGCGTGGCGTGGTGATCGAGCCCCGGCCGCTCATCATAAGGTGAGGTCACGGCGTCCAGCAGCCGTCGAAGCGGTTCGAGATCGCCGTCCGCCCCGGCCGCGAGCGCTTCCTCGACGAGGTGGTTGCGCGGGATGTAGACGGGGTTGACCCGGTCCATCGCGTCGGCGTCCGGGTTCAGCGCACGCCACCGCGCGATCCAGGCGTCGATGCCGGCCAGGTCCAGGAACAGCGAGCGGGCCGGCTCGGCGTCACCCCGTGCGGCTGCGG
Organism: Lentzea sp. NPDC006480; assembly: GCF_040611995.1. NCBI lineage: Bacteria > Bacillati > Actinomycetota > Actinomycetes > Pseudonocardiales > Pseudonocardiaceae > Lentzea > Lentzea sp. NPDC006480. The sequence goes on along the minus strand of NZ_JBEXPJ010000080.1, from coordinate 17,674 downwards.
ACAGCTTCCGGAAGAACGTCGTGAAGTCGACGTGGTTCGCGTGCATCAGGACGAGCAGGTCCGTCAGCAGCGGCTTGATGTCGCCGGACACGCCCAGCTTGGCCTGCATGCCGCCCATCCAGGCGCGTTCGAGGTGCTCGTCGAACGTGCCGAGCACCTCGAGGGCCAGTTTGACCGCCTCGTCCTCGTCGTCGCTGAACAGCGGCAGCAGCGCCTCGGCGAGACGGGCGAGGTTCCACTGGGCGATGATCGGCTGGTTGCCGTAGGCGTAGCGGCCGCGGTGGTCGATCGAGCTGTAGACCGTCGTCGGGTCGTAGGCCTCCATGAACGCGCACGGGCCGTAGTCGATGGTCTCGCCGGAGATGGTCATGTTGTCGGTGTTCATCACGCCGTGGATGAAGCCGACGAGCATCCAGCGCGCGACGAGCGACGCCTGCGCGGCCACCACCTGCGTGAACAGCTCCAGGTAGGTGCTGCCGGGGTAGTGGCGGGCGATGGCGTGGTCGGCGAGGCGGCGCAGCAGGTCGTGGTCGCCGGTGTTGCGGGCGTACTGGAAGCTGCCGACGCGCAGGTGCGACGACGCCACGCGCGCCAGCACGGCCCCGGCGAGCGGTTCCTCGCGCTGAACGGTGGCGCCGGTGCTGACGACGGCCAGCGAACGGGTGGTGGGGATGCCGAGGGCGAACATCGCCTCGCTCAGGACGTACTCGCGCAGCATCGGGCCGACTGCGGCCAGGCCGTCGCCGCCGCGCGCGAACGGAGTGCGGCCGGAGCCCTTGAGATGCAGGTCGCGCGGCTTGCCGTCGTCGTCGCGCAGCTCGCCGAGGAGCAACGCGCGGCCGTCGCCGAGCCTGGGGGAGTAGCCGCCGAACTGGTGACCCGCGTACGCCTGGGCCACGCCGGGCGCCTCGTTGCCCACCAGGAACGGCAGGCCGTCGGTCCGCAGCCAGGCCGGGTCGAGGCCGAGTTCCTTCGCGAGAGGCTCGTTGAGGGCCAGCAGGACCGGTTCTCGGACCGGTACCGCTTCCCAGGCGACCGCCATCTCGGGCACGGCGTCAGCGAACTCGCTGCTCAGGCTGATGTTCACGGCGTCAACGGTACCGGGCGCGGTCAAAAGCCGGTGTGATCGCGCTCTCACGTTGAACCGCTCCCCAGGGGCGCACGTGTTGGTGGCGAACAGGTTGATGATCGTCCACTCAGGAATGAGAAACCCCCATGCGTCGCAATAACGTCGGGTTCCTTGCTGCCCTCGTCGCGTTCGGTGCCGTCGCTCTGACGGCCTGCGGTTCCGGGCAGTCCGGCACCGCGGCTCCGGTCCAGGAGCAGGCTCAGACCCAGCAGGCCGGTGAACAGTCCGAAGTGGACTTCCTGCGCGGCACGGCGAACTCGAACAAGGCCGACAAGGCGACCGGCGACCGCGCCCCCGAAGTAGCGGCGCCCGAGGTCAAGCTCAAGTGGGTGGAGCTTCGTGTTGCGAACGCGGGAGGTCTGGAGCCCGCGGTCGTGAACGGTGCCGGCCGCACGGTCTACTGGTTCAGCGACGACCCGGTGGGCGGCGGAGTGTCCAACTGCAACGGTGACTGCGAGAAGACGTGGACGCCCGTCACGGTCGCCAAGGGCACCAGGCTCTTCTTCCCCGGCATCAAGCGGGAGAACATCGGCTTCATCAAGCGCAAGGACGGCAGGACCACTCAGGTGACGATCGGCGGCCGCCCGATCTACCTGTTCACCAAGGACGAGAAGCCCGGTGACATCAAGGGCCAGAACGTCGGCAACAAGTGGTTCGTGATCAACCCCGAGGGCAAGCGCGCCACCGCACCCGCTGAGGCCCCGGCCACCGCGCCCGCGCCGGCACCCGGTGCGAAGGCCGCCAGTTCGGTCACCTTCTTCAGCGGCAAGAACTTCGACGACTTCAGCGGTAACAACTTCGCCACCGGTGTGCAGCCCGAGACGACGTGCAACGACCTGCGGGGCGGCTTCCCGTCGCTGACCACCGACGGCAGCGTCAAGATCTGGTCCGAGCCGGGCTGCAAGGGCAAGTCGGCGGTCGTGACCGATGACGTCCGCGACACGGCCGCCCTCGGCTTCCCGGACGGCGTGAAGTCCTACATCCGCGCCTGAGTTTCACGCCTGGATCACCGCCAGAGCCCACCCCGGCTCTGGCGGTTTTCGGGTGTGGCTACGCTGTTGGGCCATGCGCTCTTCCGCCATTGCGCTGGTGTTCCTGCTGGTCGGATGTGGTACCGGGACGACGTCCCTGCCCACCATCACCCCGGCGCCGACCTCGTCGTCGGCCTCTCCGCTGCCCCAGCTGCAACCCCGGCTCGACGCCATCGGCATCCTGCTCACCGCCTGCATCCCGCGGCTGCGCGGCGAACCGGTCGACGACGTGGACAACTGCGCCCACCTCATGCCGGACGTGACAGGCGTGCTCGACGAGGTCTCCCAGCAGGCCGACAAGCTGCCCCCGCAGAGCCGCTCCGCCATCGAGCAGGTCCGCAAGGCCCTCATCGACATCAAGCCGTGCGAGCCGTGGTTCGCCTCGGGTGGCACGACCGCCGACGGTCAGCTCAACTCCCGCTGCGGCAAGGCGTGGGACGAGCTCTTCAAGAGCTACAACGCGCTGCGGAATGCTGCTTGACGACGCCAGGCGGATCGGCCGCGTCGCGCTGCCGCTCTACCTCTCGATGGTCGCCGTCTCACTGAGCGCCCTCGTCAACACGGCGGCGCTCGGCCGGTTCGGCACCGGTGCGCTGGCAGGGTTCGCGGTGACGGTCGCGGTCTACTTCCCTGCCACCGCAGCGGTTTCCGGCGCCGTGCGCGGGGTGATGCCGTTCGTGGTGGCCCAGGCGGACGACCCGCCGGGGCTGCTTCGAGTGGTGCGCGACGGCACGTGGCTCGCGGTGTTCCTCGGCGTGCCCGGCGCGCTCGCGGTCGCCTGCGTGCCATTGATCGCGCGCGCCGGCGGGGTGCCGTCGTCGACCGTGGAGCAGCTTGGACCGTTTCCGTTGCTGATGGCTCTCGCCGTGCTGTTCAACGGGTTGGGATCGATGGCCACGTCCTGTCTCGTCGGCCTGGGGCAGTCCAAGGTCGTGATGCGCGCGGGCCTCGTCGGCGCCGCCTGCACCGCGATCCTGTCGCCGTTGCGGGTCGCGCCGCTGGGGCTCGCCGGCGCCGGAATCGCGTTGTGCACGGCGAACGTCGTCAGCTGCCTGATGACTGTCTCGGGACTGCGCAGGCGGCTTGAGGGCCGTCCGGACTTCCAGGTCCACTTCGGACAGATCTTGGAGCTCGCGAAGGTCGGCATCCCGATGGCGGGCACCGTGCTGGTGAAGTTCGCCGTGCTCGGTGTGCTGGCCATCGCCGCCGCACGAGCGAGCGCAACGGACGCGGCCGCGCACAACATCGCGACGGCACTCGTCAGCCTCACGTTCACGGCGGCCGTGGCGATCGGGCAGGCGATCGTGCCGCTCGTGAGCACGCGGGCTGAGGTTCGACGGACGATGACCTCGGGCCTCACGATCACCATGGTGACGTTGTCGGCCATCTGTGCGGTGATCGTCCTCGGGGACGTCCAGCGGCTCTTCACGGACGACTCGGCGGTTGCCGGAGCGGTCGCGCAGCTGCTGGGGTTGGTCGTGCTGGTGGTGCTCGCGGACGGACTGCAGGCGGTGCTCGGGTTCGGTCTGACCGGGTTGAAGCGGACGACGCCGAGCTTCGTGGTGTTCGCGCTCTGCTACGGCGTGCTGGCGGTCGTGGCCGTTCCGGCGGCCGCACGCGGTCTGACCGGCCTGTGGGTCGCACTCGCCGTGGCGAACCTGGCGGTGATGGCCGGGCAGGGGATCGCGTTCTGGAAAGCGGGCAACCCCTGAGGCTCCCGGATCCGTCTATGAGCCATGGGGAGAATTGCTGCGCTGGTGTTGATCCTGGTGGCGGTGGCCGCGTGCGGGAACAACGAGGAAGGCACGGTCCTGACCACCACACCGGTGGCCGCGCCGTTGACCACGCCGATGAACGACCCGGTGCTGACGAAGGCCGCGGACGTGGTGCAACCGCTGCTGGAAAAGGAGTTCGCGGACAGCTACGCGGGGCTGGAGATCCGTCACGACGTGCCCATGGTCGTCGTCTACCGCAAGCCGGATCCGAGGCTCGACGAAGAGGTGCGCAGGGTGGCGCCGGACGCGCGGATCGAGTTCCGCGACGCCAGTTACACGCGCGCTGAGATGGCCGAGCACGTCGAGCGGGTCATGGACGACCGCGAGTACTGGCAGGGCCGAGGGATCACGATCGTGCAGGCCGGGCCGGCCGTCGACGGGTCCGGGGTCGAGGTCGGGGTGCAGGCGCCGCCGCCGGGCGACTTCGCGCGGCAGCTGGACGCCTACTACCCGGCCATGTCGTTCAAGCTGACGACGACCGGCAAGATCGTGGACGCGCCGTACACCGGGCCGGTGCCGGTGTATCCCTCCACTTAGGACGGCAGCGGGCCGAACGCCGCTCGTTCGGATTCCACCTCGGCCGGGTTGAGCTGCTCCAGCATCGCGAAGGCACGGGTGTACTCGGCGCGCATGCGGTCGTAGAAGCCCATGTCCCGGCACACGTAGGCGATGCACAGGTGGTCGCGGGCCTCGCGGAGCTGGTTGCCGACGCGCACGTGGATCGCCAGGGCGGCCTCGTGACACGCCAGCGCGGCCGGGAAGTCGCGCAGCTCCTCGTGCACCCGGCCGAGGTCGCCGAGCGTGGCGGCTTCGATGACCTCGGCGCCCAGGCTGCGCGCGGTGGATGCGGCCTCCATGCCGTACGCCAGGGCTTCGTCCAGGCGCTGCATGCGTTTGAGGACCGTCGTGAGGTGGGTCATCGCGAAGACGCGGCCCAGCTGGTTGTCCTGGCGGCTGAAGATGTCCAGCGCGCGCAGCAGGTGCTGTTCGGCGGCCGACGCGTCGCCGGTGCCGCGGCCCACGTAGACGCCGGCCAGGTTGATCAGCGCCTGGCCCTCGCCGTGCTCGTCGGAGATCTCCTGCCACAACGGCAGTGCGCGCTGGAACCAGTGCTCGCCGTCGTCGTACGACCGCCGGACCGAGTGCAGGATGCCCATGTTGTTGCACAGCAAGGCTTCCGCCCGTCGGTTGCCGGAAGCAACCGCCGCGTCCAGCCCGAGCCGGTACATCGCCAGGCCGTCGTCGAAGTGCGAGTCGAACTCGAAGAAGCTCATCAACGCCAGCGGAAGCCGCGCGGCCAGCTCGGTGTCGCCGCTCGCGGCGGCGTGCTTGATCGCGGCGATCAGGTTCACGTACTCGGCCCGAAGCCACGCCCGCGCGTCGTCCGCGCTCTCGAACGTCTGCGGCGCAACGTCTTCTGGCAGCTCCGGCAACGGCATCCGCCTGCGGCCGGGGAAGAGCAGCCGGTCGGCCGCGTCGGCGCTGTGCAGGTACCAGCACAGCAAGCGGTCGACGGCCTTCTCCGGGGTGGGCTCGTCGTCGAGCGCCTTCTCGTGCGCGTAGGTCCGCAGCAGGTCGTGGAAGGTGTAGTGCCGCAACGCGATCTCGTCGACGAGGTGGCCCGCGCACAGCACGTCGAGCAACCTGCGTGCTTCCCGCAACGGCAACCCGGCTGAGGCAGCGGCTGCGCCGAGTGACGGCGCCGGGCCGGGATGCAGGCCCAGCAGCCGGAACATCCGCGCCACCTCAGGGGCCAGCGCCCGGTAGGACCACGAGAAGGTGGCCCGCACGGCCGTGGTGTCGTCGGCCTCCAGCACGTCCAGGCGCTCGGCGGCGAGCTCCTCGACCAAGGCCGCGAGTGTCCTGTTCGGACCGATGCTCACCCGTTCCGCCGCCACCCGCAGCGCCAGCGGGAGCGCGCAGCACAACCGGACGAGCTCGCGAGCGGCCTGAGGTTCGGCGTCGACGCGATGACCGATGATCGACCGCAGCAACCCCAGGGCCTCGACCTCGGGCAGCACGTCCAAGGTGACCCGGTGCGCGCCGCCGGAGATCACCAGCCCGCTCAACCGGTTGCGGCTCGTCACCAGCACCGCGCTGGACGACACGCCGGGCAGCAACGGGCGGACCTGCTCGGCGTTGAAAGCATTGTCCAGCAACACGAGTACGCGCCGGTCGGCGAGCACGCTGCGATACATCCCGGCCCGGCCGTCGAGGTCCTCCGGGAGGGCTTTCTGGTCGATCCCGAGCCCGGCGAGCAAGCGGCGCAACGCCTCGTCCGGCGGCACCGGCGAACTGTGCGGCGCGAAGCCCTGCAGGTCGATGAACAGCTGCCCGTCCGGGAACCAGTCGGCCAGCAGGTGCGCCACGTGCACGGCCAGCGCGGTCTTGCCGATCCCGCCCGTGCCGTCGATCGCGGAGATCACGACCGTGCGCGGCTCGGACCCGCTCAACCGCGCGCACAGCTCGGCGATCTCGCGGTCACGTCCCACGAAACCGATCGTGTCGTGCGTGGTCTGAGCCGGCCGCACAGTCCGGGCAACCGTGCCGCCCTGGAGGATCTGCGCGTGTTGTTCCTGCAGTTCAGGGCCTGGTTCCACGCCCAGCTGGCCGACCAGGGCCGTCCGGCAGGTACGGAACGCGGCCAGCGCCTCCGCCTGCCGGCCGGACTTGCTGAGCGCCAGCATGAGCAGCCGCACGAGCCGTTCCCGCACCGGGTGATCGGCCACGCCACGGGCCAGGGTGTCGATCACCTCGCCGTGCTCGCCGGCCGAGATCGCGGCCTCGGCCCAGTCCTCGATCGCGGTGAGCCGGGCTTCCTCCAGCCGGGCGCGCTGCCGTTCGGCGAAAGGCCCCGGCACGTCCGAGAGCGCGGTGCCGCGCCAGGTGTCGAGCGCCGACCGCAGCTGCCCGTTCTGGCGCAACGTCTCGAACTCGCTCAAGTCGGACGGCGTCACCGTGCAGGCATAGCCGCTGTCCGTCGTGACGATCAGGCTTCCGCACGCCCGTGACGGCAGATCCGGCTCGACCAGCCGCCGCAGCGCGCTGATGTACGTGTGGAGGCTGCCCGAAGCGCTCGACGGCGGGTCGTCCCCCCACACCGCGTCGATCAGCTCGGCCCGCGAGACGGAGTGCGGCGACCGCATCGCCAGCACCGCGAGCACCGCGCGTTGCCGGGGCTGGCACGGTTCGAGCCGCGCGCCGTCGACGGTGATCCGCAGATCACCGAGCACGTCGACCCGCAGCTCGCCCATGCGGGCAGGGTATTCGCCCGTTCAGCGCAACGCGATGCCCGTCCGAACAACGCGGATCAGGCCAATCGGGCCGGAAGCGCTTCGACGGTCCGGCGCGCGACGCTGGCCGCGCTCCACGTCGGTTCACCGGCCGCCACGAGCGTCGGGAACCGCTGTTGCAGTCCTGTCAGGACATGCGCCATCTCCGCGCGGCCCAGCGTCGTCCCGCAGCAGTTGCCGGTCGACAGCATCCGGCGCGGGTCACGGGTCGGGTCGAACGTGTCCGGGTCCCGAAATACGCGGGGGTCGCGGTTGGCACCCGCGATCAACATGCGGACCGACGCCCCGGCGGGGATCGTCACGCCACCCAAAGAAACGCTGCTCAGCGCGATGCGCGGGATCGGGGTGTAGAGGACGACGCCGTCGTGTCGAAGCGCTTCGTCCAGGAACCGCTGCACCCGGGACTGATCACCGTCGCACCACCAGCGGAGCGGCGGATTGGCGAGAAACGCCTGGACCACACGGTCGATGCCGGAGATCGTGCTCTCGTACCCGGTCATCCACATGATCCAGAGAATCGCGATGAGCAGCTCGTCCTCACCGTCGTGCGCCTCGACCAGCCGCGTGATGAGGTCGTCGCGAGGGGCTGAACGACGTTCGGCGACCCGCTCGCGGAAGTAGTCCTCGACCGCGTTGCTCGCCCGATCGGCCTCCAGCACGAGCCGCGCGTCGTCGGAGGCCAATGCCCGAGTCATCGACGAGATGGTGTCCGCGATCCACGCGCGGTCCACATCGGGCACGCCCACTCGGTCAGCGAACACGTACTGGGTGAGCGGCACGGACACCTCGGCGTGCAGGTCGACCGTCTCGCCCGCGACCAGCCGCGGCCCGAGGTCGTCGAAGAGGTTGCCCAGATGTTCCAGGATCCGCGGCCGCAGCTGCGAGACCCGCGCCGGCGTCATGTCCCGCGCGATGGCTGCCCGCAATCGGGCATAACAGGGGTGGTTCTTCGCCGCGAACGCCCGGACGAGCTTCTTGACCGCCGGATGGCTCCGTTTCCCGGAACCGACCTCGCGCCACATCGCGGCCTCGTCCGGCGCCGTGAACGCGTCGGGCCGCTGCAGCGCGTAAGCGACGTCGTCGTAGTTGCTCAGCAGGTAGAAACCGCAGTTCGTGCGGTGGACCGGGTCGTTCTCGCGCAGCCAGTGCAGGAACGGGTACGGATCTTGGCGTTGCGCGGGCTTGGCGAGTTCCGCGAGGGCATCGATGGTGGCGGACACCGACAGACCTCCTTGTCGCAGGGGAGGGGGCGAACCTAGGCACAGCCCGGCCTCCGTTTGGGGAAATCCGCCCTGGTTACCGGGCCGCGCTGCCCGATCGGGCAGCCGCGTGGAGACGGCGTGGAGTGCAAATGGAGAGCGCTCCCGAAAGCTCGGGACATGGAACGAGTGCGAGTCGCGGTGCACGCGAAGGATTCGGTCACCCGCTGGGGCATCGCCGGCTATCTGCGGCTGCGGCCGGAGGTCCAGGTCCTGCCCGAGTACTCGCTGAGCAACGCCCAGGTCGTGCTCGTCGCCGCCGAGGGCGCCGGGCTGACCGCCGAACTGCGGACCGTCGCCCAGCGCACGTCCGCCTGCGTCGTGCTGATCACCGACGACCTGCGTGCCCACGACCTGCCGCGCGCGATCGACCACCGCGTCGTCGCGATCCTGCCGCGCCGGGACCTCACCTGCGAAGGTCTGGCCTCGACGGTGCTGGCCGCGTTCGAGGGCCGGGCCGAGCTGCCCGCGATGTCCGGCCTGGCCGAGCGCGAGCTGGACATGCTGAGGCTGTTCGCCGAGGGGTGGACGACGGCGGAGGTCGCGAAGAAACTGTCCTATTCGGAGCGAACGGTGAAGAGCATGGTGCAGCACGTGCTCACGCGGTTCCGGCTGCGCAACCGCACGCACGCGGTGGCGTTCGCGATCAGGTCAGGCGCTATCTGAGAAGGCCGCGGTGAGCTCTTTGGAGATCTCGTAGTGCCGCACCAGGAACGAGCGCTCGTCCAGCTTCTTGCGCCGCATCCAGCCGGTCACCTCGGCGTTGCACTTGCTGGCGTTGCACGACCCGCACGCCGGGACGACGTTGCCGAGCGTGTACCGGCCGCCGCGGGAGATCGCCTGGATGCAGTCCTTCTGGAGCGACTCCGCGGGTTTGCCGCAATAAGCGCAGCCGCCCCAGGACGTCTTGAGCGCGTCCCACTGCGCGTCGCTGAGGTCGTGTTCGACCCGCGCCATCCGCTTCTTGCGCTTGCGGGCCGCGCGAACCTGCTTGCTACCTCCGGTCGGCACGATGAGTGAGACTACGGGTCGCGATGGCCAACAGGTCGGAGGCGGGCCCCCGGGGTGTCCTGCCCGCCGGCCACACCGCTCGCAACGCCCGGTGCAGATCCACGTCGCTCACCTCGACGCGGACCAGCGTGCGGGTCGCGAGGTCGGCCTCCACGGCGTGCACGCTCAGCACCGCGGGCCCGATCCCGCCGATCGCCGCGGCCTTGATCGCGGTGGTGGACGACATCTCCAGCAACGGTTCGGCGCTGTGTTCGATCCCCACGACTTTCAGAGCGCGTTCCCAAGCCTGGCGCGTGCCCGAGCCCGATTCCCTGCTGACCAACGGGGTTGCGGCCGCTTTGGCCGCGGTGACCTTGCGGCGCCTGGCCCACGGATGACTCGGGGCGACCACGAGCACGAGTTCGTCCTTCGCCACGACGCGGGTGGTCAGGCCCGATGGCACGTCCGTCGACTCGATGAAGCCGAGATCCGCGCGCTCGGCCAGCACCTGCTCGGCCACGTGCACCGAGTTGCCCGCGGTGAGCACGGTCGCGGTGTCCGGGCTGACGGTCCTCAGCGCGATCAGCCACGCGGGCAGCAGGTACTCGGCGACGGTGAGGCTCGCGGCGATCTTGAGGTGGCTGTGGCGGTCCGCTCTGAGGCTGGTGATGCCCGCGTCGAGGTCGACGGCCCGCGCGAGCACCGGAGCGGCCCACCCCGCGACGAGTTGCCCGGCCGTGGTGAGGCGGGCGCCGCGCGGGGTGCGTTCGAGCAGGGGGACGCCGACGCGGGCTTCGAGGGTGCGGAGTCGTTCGCTGGCCGAGGGCTGGGACATGCCGTGCGCTTTGGCCGCCCGGCCGATGCCGCCCAGCTCGGCCACGCTCAGCAGCAGGTCGAAGCTGGTCAGGTCGGTGACCCTGGACGGCAGAGGCATAGGGACAGCCTATGTGTTCATCGGTGATTGCCACCTACCGAGGCTCGCGCACCGCGAGGATTGTTGTGTCGTGACCGCTCTCGCACCTCATCCACACCGTGCCCCCGAGGTGCGACGAGCGGCGCCTTTCGGCCCGAACCTCTTCGCCTCCGTGATGGGGACCGGGATCGTGGCCACGGCCGGCGCCGGCATGCCCGGCCTGCACACGCCGGCCACGTTCGTGTGGACGCTGGATGCTCTTCTGCTGGTCTTCCTCGTCGGTGCCGCGTTGAGGCGCTGGACGTGGGCGGACGTGCGTGCTCAGCTCGCGGATCCCGTGATGGCCCAGTTCTGGGGCGCGCCACCGATGGCGTTGATGACCGTCGGCACCGGCGCGTTGCTGCTCGGCAAGGACTGGATCGGTCTCGACGCCGCTCTGGCCGTCGACTGGACACTGTGGACGCTCGGCACGCTGCTCGGCCTGGCGACCTCGGTGCTGGTGCCGTTGCGGATGATCGGCAGCGGTGAGCGCGCGTTCGGCGGCTGGCTGATGCCCGTGGTGCCCCCGATGGTCTCGGCCGCGTCGGGTGCGTTGCTGGCTCAGCACCTGCCGGACGGTCCGCGCCAGGCCATGGTGCTCGGGTGTTACGCGCTGTTCGGCGTGAGCCTGTTCGCGACGATGGTGATCGTGCCGCAGATCTGGCAACGGCTCGTCCAGCACGGGCTCGGCGCCGCCTCGACCGTGCCGACGTTGTGGATCGTGCTCGGGCCGCTCGGCCAGTCGATCACCGCCGCCAACCTCCTCGCGGGTGTTCCCGTGCTGCCCGGCCAGACCGCGTTCGGTGTCCTCTACGGCACGATCACCTGGGGATTCGCCCTGCTGTGGGTGGCTTTGGCGGCGGCTGTGACGGTGCGGACGGTGCGGCGCGGGCTGCCGTTCGCGTTGACGTGGTGGAGCTTCGTGTTCCCGCTCGGCACGCTGGTGACCGGCACCAGCGCGCTCGCCCGGAGTGTTCCGTCGGTGCTGTTCAGCGGGGTCGCGATCGTGCTTTACGGCGCTCTCGTGCTGGCGTGGATCACCGTCGCCGCGCGGACGTTGTTTCAGCGGTAGGAGTCCCAGCGGGCGTACTGGGCGGCCTTGGCCGGATCGGGATCGCGCTTGCCCTGGAGCCAGTAGTCGATCCAGTCGACGTTCTGCCGCATCGCCGCCGCCCGGTGCCGCGGCTGGTGCAGGACGTGCGTCTCGTCGGGGAACACCACCAGTTCGGTCGGCACCCTCAGGCCGTGCTTGAGGTACTCGTCGATCCGCGTGACCAGCACGCCGGCCGCCGGGCCTGTCTGCTGCAGCAACGGGCCGTTGAACGTGGTCGCGAGCGGCGCCGGTGAGCCCGGCATCAGCTCGGCCGTGCCGTCGTCGCCCGCCACCGCGACCTTGAACCTCGTCGAGTGGATCATCAGCTCATCCGCGACGCGTGCGCCGCGGCTGTAGCCGACGACGGCGACCTTCTCGGGGTCGATGTCGTCACTTTGTATCGCCGCCTCCATCATCTTGCGGGCTTCGACGGTGTCGTTCGGGTTGGCTTGGCGTGATTCGTTGACGAGCAGCACGACGTACCCGCGCGCTGCGTAGACCTGCGACGGGAACGACCACTCCTGAGCCTCGGCCATGAAGAGGTTGCGGGCGTCGTACCCGTGCGTGATCACGACGGCGGGGCAGCGGCTGTGTGCGCACTGCGGTGGCACGATCCGATAGCCCGTCGCCTTGAGGTTCGAGGCGCTGGTCCACTCCGCCGGGACTGGTCGTTGGATTCGGGCTCCGTCGACCCAGTGGTTCGGGTGGTAGCCGTCTTTGATCACGTTGCCGTGGATGGCGACGATGCGTGGTGGTGTGCTCGCGGTTTGGTGCACGCACACGGCTTTGTCGCCGTGCACGTCGCAGTTCGACAGGTTGTCGTCGGTCGTGACCGTGCTGAGCCATTCGTGCCGGTCGTCGCTCAGGCCGAGCGTGATGCCGTTGCCGGTGAACCACGCCCTGGTGACTGCTGCCGGCGCGTCCGCGAGAGGCTGACGTGGCCCGCCGTCGAGCGGGATGGCCACGACCCGGTTGCCCTCGACGCCCACGAGCTTGCCGTCCGGTGTCCACGTCGGGTCGAGCGGCCTGGCGGCTCCGGTGTCCACAGTGGACACGCGGTCGCCGTCGAGGACGTTGAGCTTGTCGGTGACGAACGCGAGTCGCGTGCCGTCGGGGGAGAACGCCATCTTCGGTTTGCCGGACTGGGCCATCGGGCCTTGGGGCGCGTCGAGGATCTGCCGGTTCTGGCCGGTCCTGAGATCGTGCAGCCACAACGCGTTGCGCACCTCGTCGTGCTCGCGGGCGAGCAACGGCATGAGGTTGCGACCGTCGTACACCACGCCGTCATCGGTCGGCTTGTTCATCGGTTTCGGCGCGGTGAACGCGATGCCGGTCGGGCTCCACTCGAACGCCAGCACCTTCGCGTCGTGCGGCGGCACGTTCGGGCTCCAGAACGGCATGTGGTTGCCGCCGAACCGGACAGCGGGCGCGGGCGAGTCGAACAGCTTGCGCGGCCGGCCACCCGAGCGCGACACGGCCCACACCTCGTCGGCGCCGTCGAGCGGCGCCAGGAACGCGACCTGCTTCCCGTCCGGCGACCACCGGACGTTGGTCATCCGCTCGACCACCCCGCGGACGGTCGTGACCGTGCGGGCGCGGTCGGGCTCGTCGACGTCCACGATCATCAGCCGGCTGGTCACCACGTTGTCGTCGAGCGACGGCTCGGTCACCACCACGGCCGCCTGCTTGCCGTCCGGTGCCATCCGCACCTCGGTGATCTGCCGCGACGTGACCACGTCGGTGATCTCGACCGCCCTCGGCTGCACCGCGGGCACTCCCAGCAGCAGCACCAACACTCCGAGCATCTTCATGCCGTCGATGTTCTGGGAACGAGCGGTGCGGGCGCGTCGGAGCGAGGCAGGATTCCGGTGTACCTCGTGGGAGCTACAGCGGTGTTCGCGGTAACTCCACGGGGTGAGCCCCTGCTCCGTAAGGTGGTTTCGGGGGTGGTGTGCGTGGGCTGGTGGCAGGGCCCGGTGTGGCTGGGCAGGCTCGCCGTGGCGGTGGTCGTGAGCGCGTGGAGCCTGTGGCAGGCGCCGGAGTGGTATCTGATCGCGCCCGCTCTGACGCCCGCGCTGGTCGTCCTGCAGATCGCGCCCGCGTTGCTGAGCCGCACCAGACCCGTGCCGGCGGCCTGGCTCGCACTCGTGGCCACCGCGTTCGCCATCGGCGTCCTCGCCTGGACGAGGCCGTCCGCCGGTACGTCGCCGAGCTGGCCGCTCGACGCCTACCTCGTGCCGCTCGCCCCGGTGCTCGCGCTGGCCATCGCCCGCGGCGCCCGGTGGATCGCGGTACCGGTCCTGGGGCTTCCGCTCGCGGGCATGGTCGTGTTCGCACCCATCGCGGACGTGATGGCCGGGCCACTGGCCGGTGCGGTCCTCACGGTGGGGGCCGGGTTCGCGCTCCGCCGGGAACGCCGCATCGCCACCGACGAACGCGAACGCCGAATCGTGCTGGAGGAACGCACCCGCATTGCCCGCGAGCTGCACGACGTCGTCGGTCACCACCTGTCGCTCATCGCGGTGCGCACGGACAGCGCGCCCTACCGCCGCACGGACCTCGACGGCATGCGCGAGGAGCTGGCCGAACTGGGCGCCGCCGCGCGCCAGGCGTTGGCGGAGACCAGACAGCTGGTCGAGGTCCTGCGGGACGTGCACGACCTGCGGGCGCTCACCGACCTGGCGGGCGCCTCCCTGACCGTCGGCTCGTTGCCCGAGCTGCGTGACACCACCCGGCTGGCCCTCTACCGGATCGTCCAGGAGTCGCTGACCAACGTCCGCAAACACAGCCCCGGCGCGCCGACGACGGTCACCATCGGCCAGACGGGCGAGTCGATCCGGGTGACCGTCCACAACGGACCGCCGCCCGGCCGCGGCCTGACCGGAATCCGGGAGCGGGCAGAGGCGGCGGGCGGGAACAGCACGGCGGGTCCGCTGCCGGACGGCGGCTACCAGGTCACCGCGGAGCTGCCGGTATGACCACCGTGTTCGTCGTCGACGACCAGGCCATGGTGCGCGAGAGCTTCGTGGCACTGCTCGACGCCCAGCCCGGCATCGAGGTGGTCGGCTCGGCCGGCGACGGCGCGGAAGCCGTGCGCGGCATCGAAAACCTCAACCCCGACGTCGTGCTGATGGACGTCCGAATGCCCACAATGGACGGCCTGGAGGCCACCCGGCGCCTCCGCGACCACCCGTGCCGCGTGATCGTGCTGACCACGTTCCACCTCGACGAGTACGTCTACGAGGCGCTGCGCGGCGGAGCGAGCGGCTACCTGCTCAAAGACGCACCCGCCGCCGAACTGATCCACGCCGTCCACGTCGTCGCCGCGGGCGAGGCCCTGCTCTCGCCCGCCGTCACCAAGCGGCTCATCGCGGAGTTCGCCCGCCACGCCCCGCCACCCGTGCGCCCCGCCGCGCTCGAGTCGTTCACCGGACGGGAGACGGAGATCCTCCGGCACCTCGCCCGCGGCCTGTCGAACCTGGAGATCGCGGACCGGCTGGGCCTGTCCGAGCAGACGGTGAAGACTCACGTCAGCCGGGTGCTGGCGAAGCTCGGGGCGCGGGACCGGGCGCAGGCGATCGTGATCTCGTACGAGTCCGGTCTGGTGAGCGCCCGCGCGTGAGTTGGGCGGTTACGCCGTGTGCGCTCTGAGCTCGGACGCTTCACCTTGAGCAGGCGGAAACCAGTTCGCGCGAGCCGGTCAGCACGAATTCGCCTTGTGCGTGGAGCAGGTTGTGTCTCGGTCTGCGGTCCGAGTCGAGCCCCAATCGCAATCGTCGCGAAGCGGTGATGAATTGACCCGGCTCGTCTGGCACCCACGCGCCCACCTGCGCAAGGTGGCTGATCGCACGGCAGGTCACCCCTCCGCTGGAACGTGACCAGCCGGAGCAAGGCGGTACCTGCGTAACCCGCCCATCTACGTAGTACCTACCGACGCGAACACCCCCACCGAGCCACGAACCTTCTCGTGTGACAACGACACGAACTGCACCAACGCGAACGGCACGGGCGGTGGTCCTCGCCTCCGCCACTCTGACGATCATGGCCGCGGCGATCATCGCGCCGAGCCTGCCCGCGATGGGCGAGGTGTACGGCGAGGGCGTCCTGATCCGCCTGGCCCTCACGATCACCTCGCTGGCCATCGCGATCAGCGCCCCGGTCGCGGGTCTGGTGGCAGACCGGGTCGGGCGCAAACCCCTGCTCACAGCCAGTCTCGCCGCCTACGCCATCACCGGCACGGCGGGCTACTTCGTGGACAGCCTCGCCGTGCTGCTGACCACGAGAACCCTTCTGGGGCTGGCGGTCGGCGGCATCATGACCTCGGTCAGCGCCTTGATCACGGACTGGTTCGAAGGACCGGAACGAGGCAGGTTCCTGGGCCTCCAGCAAGCCGCGGCCAGTCTGGGCGGAGTGGTCTTCCTCCCGCTCGCGGGGATCCTCGCGGGAATCAACTGGCGCCTGCCGTTCTGGCTCTACAGCGTCGCAGCGGCAATCGCGTTGGCAGCCGTCATCGGCCTCAAGCACGAACCGAGAACGACGCAGAAAGCCGAAAAGGCACCGTTCCCGACGAAGGCCATCGGCATCTACCTGATGGCACTCATCGCCACCCTGGTCTTCTACATGGCGCCGACCCAGCTCCCGTTCCTCCTCCGGGACCTGGGCGCCGGCCCCGCCGTCATCGGTGTGGTGGTGGCCGGCAGCACCCTGACCAGTGTCGTGGGCGCCCTCGTCTTCCCGAAGCTCCCCAAGGGCCGCATCACGGCGGCAAGCGTCGCACTGCTCGGCCTGGGCTGGTTGCTCATCGGCTACGGCAACAACATCCCGCTGGTCACCGCGGGCCTCCTCGTCGGCGGCTTCGGCGTGGGCCTGGTGGTACCGAACCTGAACCTCCAGCTCGCGGACCTGGCCGGCCCCGCGCAGCGCGGAAGAGTCCTCAGTGGACTGGTCGCGGGCATCTTCCTGGGCCAGTTCCTGTCACCGCTCGTCATCGCACCTCTGGTCCACACGGCCGGCATTCCGGCGGCGTTCACCTGGACCGGCGTCGTCACCACCATCGCGGGGGCGGTCCTCGCCCTGGCACACAAGGAGAAATGACATGATTTACCACGGCAACCGGTTCACCCTGCGCGAGGACGCCTCGCCCGAGCAGATCGAGGAGGCGCTGGAGAGCCTGCGCAACCAGGGGCGCGTGATTCCGAGTGTCAAGTCGTTCGTGGTGGGGCGTGACTTCGGCGGCGAGTTCGAGTGGGGCGCCACGTTCGTCATCGAGGACCTCGAAGGGTACTGGGAGTATCTGATCCACCCGGCGCACCGGAACACGGACCGCGTGGGTCTGCCGCTCGTGGACAAGTTCGTGTCGTTCGACATCACCGACGACGAAGACCCGGAGATCGGCGCGAAGATCGCCGCGCTGCACCAGAAGCGCTACGACTCCGACCCCGAGCTGACCAAGCTCGTGTCCGACCTCGGTGAGTACACGGGCAGCGCCGCCCCCGGCCCGCACGGGGAGAAGTGATGAGCGACGTCACGCAGGCCTGGGCCGACCTCTGGAACGGTGACCTCGCCCTCGTCGAGTCGACGGTCAGCGAGGACTTCCTCTCGCACGCCGCGCCGTTGCTCGGTGGGCCGCCTCAGGTCCACACGGGCCGGGAGAAGCTCGCGGAGTGGGTGCGGGGCGCGCACGAGAACATGCCGGGACTGAAGTTCACCGTCCAGGTCGGGCCGATCGTGCAGGAGCCGTTCCACGTGCTGCGCTGGCACGCGGAAGCCGAGGGGATCTCGTTCTACGGCACGGACATCCTCCGCGTCGTGGACGGTGTGATCGTCGAGTACTGGGCCAACGCCGACAGCTTGTGGGCGGCTCAGCAGCTCGGCCTGGTGGCTACGACCAGCTGAGGTCCTTCAGCTGCCGCCGCGAGTTGATGCCCAGTTTGCGGAAGACGTTCCGCAGGTGGGCATCGACCGTGCGGGGGCTGAGGAACAGCCGGGCGGCGACCTCCTTGGAAGTCGCCCCGGTGGCCACGAGCCGGGCGATGTGCTGCTCCTGCACGGTGAGGTCGTCCGCAGCCTGTTGTTCTTCCTCGACCGGATCACCAGGAACCTCACCGAGTCGGGCATCATCCCGCCGATCGGGTACCTGGACATCCTCCTGG
>NZ_JBEXPJ010000079.1:0-37533 GCF_040611995.1 Lentzea sp. NPDC006480 | reverse complement strand
GGCCGCGCCGCATCGGGCCGCGCCGCATCGGGCCGCATCGGGCCGCGCCGCATCGGGCCGCGCCGGGCTGCTCCGCTCCGCCGGACCGGGCGAGGTCATGACCGGGTGAACGCGAGCACCACGTTGTGCCCGCCGAACCCGAACGAGTTGGAGATCGCCGCCCCGATCCGCGCGTGCCGCGGCCGGTCCGCGACGATCTCCAGCTTCACGTCGGAGTCCTGGTCGTCGAGGTTGCGCGTCGGCGGGACGACGCCGTCCCGCACGGCGAGCACGGTGAAGATCGCCTCGACCGCCCCCGCGCCGCCGATGAGGTGGCCGGTCACCGACTTCGTGGCGGTGACCAGCGGGTGCGGGCCCAGGGCTTCCAGGACGGCGGCCGCCTCCACGCGGTCGCCCACCTGGGTGCCCGGTGCGTGCGCGTTCACGTGGGTGACGTCGTACGGGCTCAGCCCGGCCGAGCGCAGGGCGTGCCGGATGGCGCGGATCTGGCCGTCCGGTGAGGGCGCGGTCATGTCGTGCGCGTCGGAGGTCATGCCGATGCCAGCGAGTTTCGCGGCGATCTTGGCCCCTCGAGCGCGGGCGAACGAACCGCGCTCCAGCACGAGCGCGCCCGCACCCTCGGCCATCACGAACCCGTCCCGGCCGGAGTCGAACGGCCGGGAGGCGGCGCCGGGGTCGGAGTGCCTGCGGGACAACGCTCCCATCCGCGCGAACGCCGCGATCGACAGCCTGCCCAGGCACGCCTCCGTGCCGCCGGCGACGACGACGTCCGCGAGGCCGCGGCGCAACAGTGCGGCACCCAAGGCGATTGCCTCCGCTCCGGAGGCGCAGGCACTGGTGGGCGCGTGCGCACCGCCGCGCGCGCCGAGATCCATGCTCACGGCCGCGGCGGGGCCGTTCGGCATGAGCATCGTGACGGTGAACGGCGAGACGCGGTCCGGACCGAGCGACTGGCACCGTTCGTACTGCTCGACCAAGGTGCCACCGCCGCCCAGACCCGTGCCGAACACCACCGCCAGCCGTTCGGGCTCCGCGGCAGGCGCGCCCGCGTCCGACCACGCCTGGCGGGCGGCGACGACGGCGAGCTGCTGGCAGCGGTCCATCCGGCGGCGGGCCACGCGTTCCAGCGACGGGCCGGGATCTTCGTGCACCGGCGCGCCCAGCCGCACGGGCAGATCGGCGGCCCACGGCGCGTCGAGCAGGCGCGCACCGGAGACACCGGCGAGCAGACCGTCCCAGGTGGACTGGACGTCGCCGCCCTGCGGAGTCGTCATGCCGAGGCCGGTGACGACGATCTCCTCCTCTCCTCCCGGCAACGGGGGCAACGACGGGTGCATCAGGGAGAAGTCGAGGAACGTGCTCTCGTATGACATGCCTTGAGGAGATCACCGCGACAGCCTCAAAAGCAGCGGCCGCGGGACGGACCCCACCCTCCGTCGCGCGGCCGATCACAGCGCCGCCGGATCTCCGTAACGTCCGCACCGCAAGGGAAACAGGCGGCGGAGGGAGTGGCTGTGGAAGTGACGGCGGACGTGGTGAACCTGGCGGATCTGTGTCGCCGGCAGGTGGCCTTGCGCGGAGAGGAACGCGCGTTCGTGTTCCTGGAGAGCGGTGTGGTGGAATCGGCCGCGATCACCTACGCGGAGCTCGATCGCCGGGCGCGCGCGATCGCGGTGCGGTTGCGGGAACTGGCCGCGCCGGGATCACGGGCGCTGCTCTGCCATCCGCCCGGAATCGAGTTCGTGGCGGCGTTCCTGGGTTGCCTGTACGCCGGGATCATCGCCGTGCCGGCTCCCCCCGTGCGCCGGGCGGCGGGCGACGCGCGGCACACCAGGCTGACGGCCATTGCCGACGACTGCCGTCCGGCGCTACTCCTGTCCACAAAGGACGCAATCGCCGGTGTGCACGCGATCCTCGGCGACCGGCCGGTCACGCCGCTCGCCACGGACGAGGTCGACGGCGACTTCGAGTTCCACAGCTCGAACGAACCGGACGAGATCGCCTACCTGCAGTACACCTCCGGCACGACGGGACGCCCCAAGGGAGTCGTCCTGACGCACGCGGGCGTGCTGCACAACCTCGCGCTCATCGTCCGCGGCGGCTCGCGGCCCGACGAGGACTACGGACAACGGCTCGCACCGACCGTGTCGTGGCTGCCGGTGTTCCACGACATGGGGCTCGTCGGCGGTGTGCTGCAACCGCTCTTCCTGGGCCAGCTGTCCGTGCTGATGTCCGCGCAGTCCTTCGCGCGGGTGCCCGCCAACTGGCTGCGCGCGATCTCCAGCTACGGCGCGGAGATCGCCGCCGCGCCCAGCCTCGGGTACGAGCTGTGCCTGCGCCGCGTGACCGACGACCAGCGCGACGGCCTGGACCTGAGCCGCTGGCGCATCGCCGCGATCAGCGACGAGCCGTTGCGCGCGTCGACGATCGACAGGTTCGCGGCGCGGTTCGCGCCGTGCGGGTTCCGCCGGCAGGCGTTCTTCCCCAGCTACGGCATGGCGGAGTCGACCGTGCTGATCAGCGGCGGTCCGCTGGAGGGCCAGCCGGTCGTGCGCCCGTTCGACACCGGTGCGCTGGAACGCGGACGCGTCGTGCGCGCGGCGAGCGGTGCCGGTGCGCGCAGCCTGGTCGGCTGCGGTGAGCCGGATCCGTCGCTCGAGGTGGTCGTCGTGGATCCGGAGACCCGCGAACCGCTGGGCGACGACGAGGTGGGCGAGATCCTCGTGTCGGGGCCGAGCATCGGAGCGGGCTACTGGGACGATCCCGCCGCCACCGACCGGGCCTTCGGCGCGCAGGTCGCGGGCCGCCGGTTCCTGCGCACCGGAAACCTGGGATTCCTGTTCGAGGGCCAGCTCTTCGTCACCTGCCGGATCCCGGACCTGCTCGACGTCGACGGCCGTCAGCTCTACCCGTACGACGTCGAGGCGACCGCGGTGGGCAGTCACCAGGGACTGCGGTCGGCGTGCGCGGTGATGGACGGCGCCGACGTGGTGGTGCTCGCCGAGGTCGAGCACAGGTACCGCACCACGCCCCGCGACGAGCTCCGCACCGCCGTCGCGGCCGCGGTGCAGGCGGAACACGGGGTCGTGCTGGGCCGGGTCGTGCTGCTCACGCCCGGCACGTTGCCGCTCACCACGAGCGGAAAGCTGCGCAGGGCCGCGTGCCGGACGCTCATGTCAGGAGACGAGTGATGCACATCCGCGACGGAGTTCGGCTGCCGAAGGGCGTCACCGGCGGCAGGCGCAAGTTCACCACGCTGGTCGAGCTGTGCCAGGCCCGTGCCGCGGCCGAACCGGAGCTGCGCGCGTACTCGTTCTACGCCGACGGGCGCACGGAGTGGGACGCGCTGACGCTGGCCGACCTCGACCGCCGGGCACGCGCCGTGGCGGTGCGCCTCACCGCTCTCGCGCAGCCGGGCACGCGTGCGTTGCTGTGCTTCGAACCCGGCCTCGACTTTCACGTCGCGTTCCTCGGCTGCCTGTACGCCGGTCTGATCGCCGTGCCGGTGGCACCTCTTGACGGCACGCGCACCAGCGTGAAGGTGGGTCGCGTCGAGTCGATCGCCGCCAGCTGCCAGCCGGACCTCCTGCTCTCCACCGGGCTCACGTTCGCCAAATGCCTCGCGGTGGTCGAGGAGTCCCCGGCGCTCGCCGGCCTGGTGCGGCTCGCGGTCGACGAGGTCGACCCGGCGGCGGCTGACCGGTGGAGGCCGCCGTCGATCGGCATCAACACTCCCGCGTACCTGCAGTACTCCTCCGGATCCACCGGTGAGCCCAAGGGCGTGACCCTGACGCACGGCAACGTCCTGCACAACCTCGCGCTGATCCACGACAACCTGTACCGACCGTCCGATGAGGACGGACTGCGGCGGCCGACAAGCGTGTCGTGGCTGCCGTCGCACTACAACATGGGCTTGATCGGCGGTGTGCTCGATCCGCTGTACGCGGGCAGGTCCGCGCTCCTGTTCCCGGCCGGGGTGTTCGTCCGCAGCCCGGTCAGCTGGCTCCGGCTGATCTCACAGGTGGGCAGGGCCGACAGCTGCGCGCCGAACTTCGCGCTCGACCTGTGCGTGCGGCGCATCTCCGAGGTCCAGCTGGCCGGGCTCGACCTCAGCGGATGGGAGATGGCGCTCATCGGCGGCGAGCCGGTCAGGGCGCACACTCTCGACAGGTTCAGCGAGGTGTTCGCGCCGGCCGGGTTCCGCCGCGGCGCCCTCGTGCCCGGCTACGGCCTCGCCGAGTCGACCGTGATGGTCACCAGCGCGGTGGTGGGGGAGGGACCGCTGACCCTGCGCTGCGACGCCGATGCGCTGACCAAGGGGCGCGTCCGGCCCGTCGGCCCTCCCGGCGGCAGGCGGCTGGTGAGCTGCGGCCCCGTCCCGCCGTCGATCACGGTCGTGGTGGCCGACCTGGAGACGGCGCAGGAGTGCGCGGAAGGCGAGGTGGGGGAGATCTTCGTGCAGGGCCCGAGCGTGGGCACCGGTTACTGGAACCGCCAGGACGAGGTGTTCCACGCGCAGCTGCCGGGCAGGCACGGCCTGTTCCTGCGCACCGGCGACACGGGTTTCCGCTGGGACGGCGAGCTCTTCGTCACCGGCAGGGCGAAGGAGGTGATCATCGTGGCCGGCGCGAACCACCATCCGCACGATCTGGAGGCGACCGCGGAGACCGCGCATCGGGCGGTCCTGGGCTGCTGCGTGCTCGGGGTCGAGGACGGTGCCCGGGAACTGGTGGTCGTGCTGGTGGAGATCATCGGTGACGGCGATCCCGACGAGGTCGCGATGGCCGTGCGCCGCATCGTCCACACCGGACACGGCGTGCGGGTGGACGACGTCGTGCCGCTCGCAGCGGGCACGTTGCCGCGCAGCTCCAGCGGCAAACTGCTGAGGGCCGGCTGCCGCGACGCGTACGCGGAGGGCAGGCTCCGTCGTCAGGTGCCTCGCGCGTGACTCAGGCGTTCGCCCATCGGACGACGTCCGCGACCGTCGCGTTCCCGCCGCACACCACGATGCCGAGGCGCGCGCCAGGCCCGACCCGGTCCAGCACCGTCCGGGCCGCCGGGACGAGACATCCGGCGGCGGGCTCGGCCCACACCTTCTGCCGCTCGGCGAGCGTGAGGGAGCCCTGCACGGCCTCGGCGTCCGCCACCACCAGCACGTCCTCCAGCAGCGCGACCGCGTGGTCGTAGGTCAGCTGCGAGACGTGCGGCGCCGAGAGCGTAGACACGATCGACGTCGGCGTGATCTCCACCGGTCCGCCCGCCGCGAGCGCCTTGGTCATCGTCTCGGCGCCCTCGACCTCGACGCCCCACACCCGCACGCCGGGCACCAGCGCGTGGAACGCCGTCGCCACGCCCGCGATGAATCCGCCGCCACCAACGCTGACCAGCACATCGGTGACGTCCGGTGCGTCGGTCGCGAACTCCAGTCCCACGGTTCCCTGCGCGGCGACCACGATCGGGTCGTCGTACGGGTGCACGAGCGTCGCACCCGCCTCCACCAGCTCGGTCAGCAACGCGAACGCCGCCGGCAAGCTGTCCGTGAGCCGCACGTCCGCACCCGCCGCGCGGGCGAGCTCGACGGACCGGGCGGGTGCGGAGGCGGGCATCACGACCGCGGCCGTCACGCCCAGGGTCCGAGCCGCGTCGGCCAGCGAGATGCCGTGGTTGCCGCCGCTGACCCCGGCCACACCGGCCGCCCGTGCCTCGTCCGACAGCGAGAGGATCTTCGCGGTGGCGCCGCGGATCTTGAACGAACCGGTGCGCTGCAACAACTCCAGCTTCACCGTCGCCGGCACGCCCAGCAGCGCGGACAGTCCAGGCGAGGGCAGCGTCGGCGTGCGCAGCACACGCCCGTCGAGCACCTCGGCCGCGGCCAGGACGTCGTCGATGGTCAGCAGCTCCGCCATGACCGCACCCTAGTCCGCGCGCGTGAACCCGTGGCTGCGTTCCACCTTCGCGATGTGCAGCGTGTAGCTCTGGTACCACTCGGCCCGCCCACGCTGCTGCGCCGCGCGGTGCTCCTCGTTGGTCCGCCACTGTGTAAGTGCCTCGGCGTCGCGGAAGTACCCGACCGTGATGCCCAGCCCGCCGGGGGTCTGCGCGTGGTCCATCCCGAGGTAGCCGGGAATCTGGTGCACGAGCTCTTCCATGCGGGCGTTGGTCTCGGGGTAGCCGTCCTGTGCCCCGGTGCGGACCGTGGTGAAGACAGCCACGTAGTACGGGGGCTCGAAGGCCTCGACCGGCTGATCGCTCATGGCGGCACCGTAAGCGGCGCCCGGCCCCTGATCCACCGCGTTTCCGGTTTGGACCCGCCGAGCCGGGGTATGCGTTCGTCGTGCGAACGCGTCGGTGGGCGGTGTTGATCGGCTTGGGGGCGGTGCTGCTCGCCGTGGTGCTGGCCGGTGTGTGGCCGCAGACGCCCGGTGGGTTCCGCTCCACTGTGGAGACGAGTGTCCAGGACGCGGTGTCCGCTGTGGGCACCGCGCGACTGGCCGGGCAGACGGCGTTGCGGGGCAGGACGTTCGGCGCCTACGAGTCCACTGTGCTCGATGACGCCCGCGAGAGCGTGGCGACAGCCACCTCGGATGTCCTGGAGCTGCAGGTACCTGACGAGGCCTCACGGCAGTCGCGGGACCAGGTGCTGCCGCTGCTGCAGGAGTCCGCGCGTCTGATCGGAGACCTCGGCACCGGGCTGGACGAGGACGACCAAACCGCGGCGTCGGCCGCGGTGGACGGCCTGGGTGCGGTGCGGGAGAGGCTCGTGACAGCGCTGGAGGGACTGCGGTGAAGCGGATCCTGGCCGTCACGCTCGGCATCCTCACCGCGATCGGCGGCTTCGTCGACATCGGCGACCTGGTGGCGAACTCCGAGACGGGTGCCCGGTTCGGCATGCGGCTCGCGTGGGTGGTGCTGGTCGGCGTGGTCGGCATCTGCGTCTACGCCGAGATGTCCGGCCGGGTCGCCGCGGTCAGCGGCCGGCCGGTGTTCGACCTGGTCCGCGAGCGCCTCGGGCCGCGGGTGGCACTGGCCAACCTGGCCGGGTCCTACCTCGTCACGCTGCTCACGCTCGGCGCGGAGGTCGGCGGTGTCGCGCTAGCGATCCAGCTGGCCACGAGCGTGCACTACCTGCTGTGGGTGCCGATCGTGGCGTTCGTGCTCTGGGTGGTGCTGTGGAAGGTGAAGTTCGAGCCCATGGAACGGGTGTTCGGCCTGGCCGGGCTCGCGCTGGTGGTGTTCGTGGTGGCCTTCATCGCCCTCGATCCGCCGTGGGACCGGCTCGCCGGCCAGGTCACCACCTTCTCGCCGCCGGCCGCGGAGGACTGGGGCACCTACGGGTTCTTCGCCGTCGCGCTGTTCGCCGCCGCAATGACCCCCTACGAGGTGTTCTTCTTCTCGTCCGGCGGGGTCGAGGAGAAGTGGTCGCGGCGTGACCTCACGATCGAGCGGGTCAACGTCTTCATCGGCTTCCCCCTCGGCGGGCTGCTGTCGCTCGCGATCATGGGCTGTGCGGCCGTGGTCTACGAACCGCTCGGGGCGCGGGTGGACACCCTCGGCCAGACCGCGCTGCCGGTCGCGATGACGCTCGGCAAGCTCGGGATCGCGGTGGTGATCCTCGGCTTCTTCGCGGCGACCTTCGGCGCCGCGCTGGAGACCGGCCTGTCCGCCGGCTACACGGTGGCGCAGTACTTCGGCTGGCAGTGGGGCAAGCTCGTGCGCCCGCGGCAGGCCGCCCGGTTCCACACCGTGGTGCTGGTCAGCATCCTGCTCGGCGTCGCGATGCTGCTCACCGCGGCGGACCCGATCGCGATCACGGAGTACTCGCTGGTGTTCAGCGCGGTCGCGCTGCCGTTGACCTACCTGCCGATCCTGATCGTCGCCAACGACCGCGACTACCTCGGCGACCAGGTCAACAGCCGCCTCACGAACGTGCTGGGCGTGACGTACCTGGTGGTCATCCTGGTGGTGGCGATCGCCGCGGTGCCGCTGATGATCCTGACGGGGATGGGGGGATGAGCGTGCCGGATCCGCTGCGGATCGACTTCCACCTGCTCGACCGCCAGATCGTGGACCTGGACGGCTACCTCGTCGGCAAGGCCGACGACATCGAGCTCGGCACCACCGAGGACGGCCGCCCGTTCGTGGCCGCGATCCTGGTCGGCCACCACGCGCTGGGCCGCCGGATCGGCGGCGTCCTCGGCAGGTGGATGGCCGCGGTGGCCCGGCGGCTGCACACCACCGGCGATCCGCAGCCGTTGCGCATCCCGTTCGAGCGGGTCGCGGAGATCGGCAGCGCGATCAGGCTCGACGTCCGGCACGAGCTGCTGGACACCCCCGCGCTGGAGGTGTGGTTGCGCGACCACGTGATCGGACGCATTCCAGGAGCTTCTGATGCTGGCGAGTGACCTGCTGGGACGAACCGTCCGGGACCGCGCGGGCCGCCCGCTCGGCCGGGTGGCCGACCTGCTGACCGAAGCCGACGAGCACGGCCGGCAGCGGATCGTCCGGGTGCTGGTGACCCCGCGGTGGCGCGGGCGTCTGCTCGGGTACGAGCGGCCCGGCATCCAACGGCCGTGGGTGCTCGAACGGCTCTCTCGCGTCCTGCACCGCGGCACTCGGGAAGTACCGTGGGACGACATCGACTGGGTGAACCCCCAGGACTAGTTCACGGATCTGAACACACCCTCACGAGCCGCTTTTCAAAAGTGGTGCGATCATCACCTTTTTGATTGCGCGAGCAGGGTGGAGGATTCGTGGCGGAGTATCTCATTTCGCAGCACGACAGCCGGGCAGAACGTGCTGAACAGGTTGCCGGGGTACGGTCTTTTTACCGGTACAACATGGAGATGGGTTTCCCGGTCGCCGCAGGTACGACCGAGGCCGACGGCCCGGGAAAGCTCTGGCAGCTCAAGTCCCTCGAAGCCCAGGAAAAGCTGCGGATGAACCTCCGCCTGCTCAAGCGCAGAGGCCGGTGGAATTTCGTCCACGAGCTGCAGCCGCTGGCGCCGGTGAAGCTGGCGCAGATGATCCGGGCCGACGACATGGCCGGGCTGGTCGACTACTTCATGCCCGTTCCCGGCGGTACGACCGGCGATTTGAGACAAAAGAGCCTGCAGGATTTCCGAGATGTTTTCGCGTTGGCCCAGCCGCCGTCGGTCGTGGACCGATTTGAGACCGACGAGTACTTCGCCGAGTGCTTCGTGGCCGGGCCGGACCCGACGCGGCTGCACCGGATGACCGCCGTCCCCGGCAAGTTCCCGCTCACCGACGAGCACCTCACCGCGTTGCCCGAGTTCGCGACCGACAGCCTGGCGACCGCCATCGCCGAGGGCCGCGTCTACTGGGTGGACTACGAGGCCATGTCCGAGCTGGACAACGGCAAGCACCCGCAGGCGCCGAAATACATGTACGCACCGATGGCCGCGTTCTGCGTGCCGCGCCGAGGGGGCGCGCTGCGGCCGTTCGCGATCCAGTGCGGCCAGGACCCGGCGGGCCGGGAGATCTACACACCGGCCGACGGCTACTCGTGGAGGCTCGCCAAGAACTGCGTGCTCTCGGCGCACAACACCTACCACGAGGTGTTGACCCACCTGGGTTTCACGCACCTGATGAGCGAACCCGTGCTGCTCGCCGCGGTGCGCAACCTCGCGGCCAACCACCCGGTCGCGGTGCTGCTGAAGCGGCACTTCGAGGGCACGTTCTCGATCAACAAGCTCGCGGTCGAGCTGCTGATCCAGCCCGGCAAGGCGGTCGAGTACCTGATCGGGTCCGACCTCGCGAGCACCTACCCGTGGCTCGCCAAGCACCGCGCCGAGCGCTCGTTCCGCGGCAACTACCTGCCCACGGCGCTCGCGTCGACCGGCACGCAGGGCAGCCGCGAGCTGCCGCACTTCCCGTACCGCGACGACGGTCTGCTCGTGTGGCAGGCGATCTCGGAGTGGGTCGGCACGTTCGTGTCCACCTACTACCGCGGCGACGCCGACGTCCAGGGCGACCACGAGCTGCAGGCGTGGGCGGCCGAGGTGGCGTCGTCGAGCGGCGGTCAAGTCCGGGATTTCGGGGCCACCCCAGGACACATCGCCGACTTGCAGGATCTCGCCGAGATCCTGACCATGGTGATCTGGACCGCGGGCCCGCAGCACGCCGCGGTGAACTTCGCGCAGAAGGACCACCTGGCGTTCCTGCCGGCCAACCCGCTGGCGGGCTACACCCCCGAGCCGACCGGCAAGGGGCACACCGAGACCGACTGGCTCGACAACCTGCCGCCGTTGGACGTGGCCGTGCAGCAGTTCTGCGTCATGCACTTCCTCGGCTCCGTCCACCACACCGTCCTCGGCGACTACGAGAACGACTTCAGGGGCACCCCGGTCGCCGCCGGGCACCAGCGCTTCCAGTCGGATCTCGGCAGCATCGAGGCCGAGATCGTCGCCAGGAACCAGCGCCGGGCCGTGCCGTACGAGTACCTGCGGCCGTCGTTGATCCCCAACAGCACCAACATCTGAGCGAGGCCATGACCACACCGAGCACGAACTGGCAAGAGGTCGTCGCACCCGACGAGGCGCAACGCCACCGCGACCAGGCGGACCTGTTCGTCGAGATGCAGCGGCGCAAGTCGGCGAAGTTCGGCACGGGCCGGGCGTTGCACCGCAAGCAACGCCCGGCTCTGCGCGCGACCCTCGAAGTGCCGGCCGACCTGCCGGCAGAGGCGCGGCAGGGCATCTTCGCGACCGAGGCCCGGTACGAGGTGCAGGTCCGGCTGTCCAACGGCGGGTTCGACCGGGCGCCGGACCACGTGCCGGACATCCGCGGCTTCGCGTTCAAGGTGCTCGGGGTGGACGGTCGGTCCGTGTTCGGTGGCCCGGCCGCGAGCCAGGACTTCGTGCTGATCAACCACGAGAAGTTCAGCTCGTCGACCAGCAGGGAGTTCAGCCAGGTCACCACGGCCGGTGGGGCCGGCCTGGCCGGGATCCTGCGCGCCCTGCTCCGCTCGCCGCGGCTGTTCGGCAACCTCAAGGAGGTGCGGGCCGCGCTGAACAAGCCGTTCAGCGGGTTCGCCACCGAGGACTTCTTCAGCGCCGCCCCGATCTCCTACGGTCCATACGCGGTCCGCGTCCGGCTGCGGGCCGCTTCCGCCGAGGTGAACCCGCAGGCGAAGGACGACTGGTCGGCGGACATCTACTCCCGCCTGGCGCAGGCTCCGCTCGTGCACGAGCTGCAGGTGCAGTTCTTCCTCGACGAGGCCCGCACACCGATCGAGGACGCCGCGGCGATCTGGGACTCGCCGTACCAGACCGTCGCGCGGCTGGTGATCGGTCCGCAGGAACCGG
This sequence comes from Lentzea sp. NPDC006480, assembly GCF_040611995.1. Lineage (NCBI taxonomy): Bacteria > Bacillati > Actinomycetota > Actinomycetes > Pseudonocardiales > Pseudonocardiaceae > Lentzea > Lentzea sp. NPDC006480. The sequence goes on along the minus strand of NZ_JBEXPJ010000079.1, from coordinate 26,209 downwards.
ACGAGGCCTTCGCGGCCGAGGTGGAGGCCGCGAAGTTCGACCCGTGGAACGCCGTCGCCGAGCACCGGCCGCTGGGCGAGGTGATGCGCGCCCGCAAGGTCGCGTACCGCCCCAGCCAGCTGGGCCGGGGAGCCGGCTAGGCGGTTGCTTCCACGGCGTTGGCCCTGTTGGCGTCTGCAAGTACCACCAACTCTTGATCACATCGCCGCTGACCACACCCAACCGGCCCTGGAACCGGCCGTCGCCGACGTCGCGTGGCGCGGCCAGCCCAGTTGGTTGCAGGAACTGCTGGGTGATCTTGGGTTGAGCGGTGTGCACGCCTGGCTTGTGTCATGCGGAGCCAGGGCAGGAGAGCGCTCTCGGTGAGCAATCGTGCCCGGTGTGCACGGTGCCTCCGATCACGATGGAAAGGCTCGGTACCTGCAGACGCCACGGCCAGGCGTGCAGCGCACCCTCGGAATCAACCGTCTAGAGCCACTCCCGCACGATCTTGGTGAAGCGCTCGGGCTCCTCCACCCACGGGAAGTGGCCGCTGTGCTCCATCTCGACGACCTGTGCGTGCGGCATGCGCCGGGCGATGCGGCGGGACTGGGCGGGGCTGGTGATCCGGTCGTGGCTGCCGACGATGACGAGCGTCGGCACCTGGATCTCCGCGAGCCGGTCCGCGGCGCTCCAGCCCGCGAGGACCTCCATCGAGCGCACCATGGCGCCGACGTTGAAGATCGTCTGACCCATGGCCTCCCGCGCGGCGGCGAGGTTGGCCTGGTCAGCGAGGTAGTGCGGCAACAGCGCGCTCAGGGTCGCGGCGAACTCGGCGTCGTCCGCGGGCACGGAACTCGCGACGGCGAGCCACTCGGGCGGGGGCGGCGGGCCCTGGTCGTCGTCGGGGGAGTCGGACGCGCCGAGCTGACCGGGGGTGGTGTCGAGGAGGACGAGCCCGGCGACGTGCTCGGGGTGGCGCAGCGCCAGTTCCTGGGCGACGAACCCGCCGTAGGAGTGGCCGATCACGATCGCCGGGCTCGCGTCCAGCCGCACAGCGAGCGCCGCCGCGTCGTCGGCGAGCTGCTCCATGGTGAGCGTGTCCAGCGGCGCGCGTTCTGACCGGCCGTTCGCGCGCTGGTCGAAGTAGATGAGCCGCAGCCGGTCGGACAGCGCGTCCAGGCCGCGGTAGAAGGTGTGGTCGAGGCCGAGACCGCCGTGCAGCACCAGCGCGGCCGGTCCCTGACCGACTTCCTCGTAGTGGAGGGTCGTCCCGTTCACGGTTGTTGTGCTCATACCCCGTAGGCGCGCGCTCGGTTCTGGCGCGCCGCCAGATCGGATCTGGCGCCTGAGAAGTGAGCAGACTCAGGACGGGAGAAAGACCATGACCACCACAGAACGGTCACCGGACCAGGTGATGGCGCAGATCACGACCGAGCTGGGCGCCGGGCTGGGCACGTTCCTGACCGCGCTCGGCCTGCGGCACGGCCTCTGGGCCGCGCTGGCCGGTGCCGGGCCGCTCGGCGTCACCGAGGTCGCGGCCAGGACCGGACTCGCCGAGCCGTACGTGCGCGAGTGGCTGCGTTCGCAGGCCGCGGCCGGCTACCTGGACTACGACGCCGACATGTTCAGCCTGCCGGAAGCCGTGGAGATCGCGATCCTGCACGCCCCCGGCGGCGCGATCGTCGACGCCTGCGCGCACCTGATGGCGTCGATGGGCGCGAGCTTCGCCGACTTCGAGAAGGCGTTCCGCGGTGGTGCCGGATTCGCCTGGCACCAGCGCGATCCCGAGTACTGGGCGGGCACGGACGCGCTGACCCGCAGTACCATCCACACCGGACTGGTCGCAGCCGCGGTCGAGGCCCTGCCGGGCGTTGCGGACGCGTTGCGGGCCGGTGGGACCGTGGCCGACATCGGCTGCGGGTACGGCGCACCGACCCGGATGATCGCGGAGGCGTTCCCGGCGGCGCGGGTGACCGGGTACGACTACCACGACCGGTCGATCGCCGAGGCCCGGTCGCGTGCGGACGGCGAGGTGCGGTTCGAGGTCGCGAGTGCGGCCGACTTCCCCGGCACCGGATACGCGCTGGTGACGTTCGTGGACTCGCTGCACGACCTCGGCGATCCGATCGGCGCGCTCGCCCACGCCAGGCGTTCGTTGGCGCCGGGCGGGGCGGTGCTGCTGATCGAGCCGCCCGGTGGTGATCACGTCACCGACAACCTCAACCCGGCCGGGCGGATGTTCTACGCGGTGTCCCTGCTGGTCTGCACGCCTTCGGCGCTGTCCCAGGCGTCGACCGCGCCGCTCGGCACGCTGGCCGGGGTGCCGGCGCTGCGGGAGGTGGCGGAGGCGGCCGGGTTCCGGACCGTGCGGCGGATCGACGTCGACGCGCCGATGAACCTCCTGCTGGAGCTGCGGCCGTAGCGCATGCTGAACACCGTGCCGGAACACCTTGTCGGTCGCGACGCGGTACTGACCATCGCCCGCACCGCCCTTGCCGACGCGCTCGCCGGGACCGCGCAGCTCATGCTGGTCACCGGCGAGCCCGGAATCGGCAAGACCGCGGTGCTGGGCGCGCTCGTGGCCGACGCCGTGGAGCGCGGCGTGACCGTGCTGCGCGCCACCTGCTGGGACGGTGGCGTGCCCGCCTACTGGCCGTGGGTCCAGATCCTGCGCGCGGTTCCTCCTGACTCGCTGGGCGCGGCCGCCGAGCTGCTCGAGCCGGTCGCTCGGGGCGAGGAGGCGGCGGACGCGCGGTTCCGGCTCTGCGACGCGGTGGCCGGGCTGCTGCTGCGGCTCAGCCGGGATTCCGGGCTGGTCGTGGTGCTCGACGACCTGCAGTGGGCGGACGAGGCGTCGTTGCAGATGCTGGAGTTCCTCGCCCACCACCTCGGGCAGGCCCGCGTGCTGCTGCTCGGGGCGTATCGCGAGCTGGAGCGGGGTTTCTCCGGCAAAGCCCAGATCGTGCCGCTGCGCGGGCTCGCCGCGGACGAGGTGACGGCCGTGATGACCGCCGTCGCCGGGCCTTCTCCGGACGCCGAGCTGGCGGCGCGGGTGTGGCGGCGGTCCGGAGGCAACCCGCTGTTCGTGCGCGAGCTGACCCGGTTGATGCAGGTCGGGCCAGCGGACGCGGTGCCGGAGACGGTGCGGGAGATCCTGCTCAGCAGGCTGGCGCGGTTGTCCCAGCCGTGTGCCGACCTGCTCGCGGCGGCCGCGGTGTGCGGCCTGGTGGTCCGGCCCGAGCTGCTCGGCCGGCTCACCGAGACCGACCTCGACGTGCTGGAAGAAGCAGTGACCGCGCGGGTGCTGACCCGTGCCGCCGACGGCCTGCGGTTCAGCCACGACCTGTACCGCGAGACGTTGCGGGACGGGCTGCCCGCCGGACGCCGTGCCGCGTTGCACCTGACGGCCGGGCACGTGCTCGCCGAACTGCGGGACGCGGGCGCCGCGGTCCCGGCGAGCGAGGTGGCGGCCCACTTCCTGGCCGCCGGACCGGACGCCGTTCCCGAAGCGGTCCGGTACAGCGCGCTCGCCGGTCGTGAAGCAGCGGCACGCACGGCACACGACGACGCCGCCGCCCACTACCGCGCGGCACTCGACCTGGCCGTGGCCGGACGTGAGCGGCGCGACTTGCTCGTCGCGCTCGCGGAGTCGCTGGGCCACGCCGGCGCCACCGCGGCCGCGCAGTCCGCCTACCGCGATCTCGCCGAGCTGGCCGAGCGCACCGGCGATCCGTTCGCCCTTGCTTCGGCCGCACTGGGTCTGCACGGCCTCGGTTTCCGCGGCGTCGCCGATGCCACCCACCTTCGCCTGCTGACCGATGCCGCCGCGCAGGTGCCGCGCGACGCTTTGGCGTTGAGGTCGCAGCTGCTCACCGCGCTCGGCAGGGACCTGAGCATCACCGGGTCTGCGGGCCGGGCGTCGGCGATCGTGCGCGAGGCCCGCGCCTTGGCCGTCGAATCGGGTGACGCGCAGACTCTCGCCCGCGCGCTGCTCGCCCAGCACGACCTGGTCTGGCGTCCGGGTGGCGCTCTTGAGCGACTGGAGATCCTCGCCGACATGGCCGAGGCCGCCGACCGGGCGCAAGACCCCGACCTGGTGGCCCAGGCCGCGTTGCTGCGTGCCACCGCGCTGATCGAACTCGGTGAGCCGGAAGGAGTCGCGGTCCTGCACACCTACGTGCAGCTGTCGGAGGGTCTCGGCCACGCCCGCGGCCGCTGGGGTGCGCTGAGCCGCCACGCCACGCTCGCCGCCATCGCCGGACGCCTCGGCGAGGCACGCTCGTTCGCCGACTCGGCGCTGAAGCTCGGCCTGATGATCGGTCAGCCCGACGTGTTCGCGGTGCACGCCACTTCGGGACTGTCGGTCGGGGTGCTGGACCCGAGCGCCGAATCGGTGCCGGACCTGGACGTCGACCCCTCGGACCCGGTCGCGCCGATGCTGCCGATGCTCCGCGCCGCTCTGTCGCTGTCGGCCGGTGCCACCGACCGGGCCAGGGCGGAGTTCGCCGGATTCGCCGTGCCCGCCGCACAACTGGGCTACCACCTGGAGATGCAGGCCATCACGGCGTTCGTCGCCGCCGCGGTCGGATCAGCCGAACAACGCGAGCAGGCCTACGCGTTGCTGGCGGACTACGCGGGCACGCACGTGGTCGTCGGCGGTTGCGCGTCCTACACCGGCGCCGTCGACCACCACCTGGGCATGCTGTGCGCGGCGCAGGGCCGGCACACCCAGGCGGTGGCCCACCTGGAGGCCGCTCTGGCCCAGCACGAACGTCTCGGCGCACCGGCGTGGGCCGAGCTGGACCGCGCCGAGCTCGCGAAACTCGCCGACGTCACGGCGTTCGTCTTCCGCCGTGACGGCCGCGTGTGGACCCTCGGCTTCCACGGCCAGGAGGTGCACCTGCCGCACTCCAAGGGACTGGCCGACCTGGCCGTGCTGCTGGCCAAGCCGGGCAGCGACATCCCGGCCCTGGAACTGCTCGGTGCCCCGCCGACCACCGCCGCCCCGGTGCTGGACGACCAGGCCCGCCGCGCCTACCGGGCCAGGATCACGCAACTCGACACCGCGATCGAGGAGGCCGCCGATGACGCCGAAGCCGAACGCCACCAGGCCGAACGCGCCGAGCTGGTCCGCGAGATCACCGCGGCCGCCGGGCTGGGTGGCCGGACCCGGCAGCTCGGCAGCGACGCCGAACGCGCGCGCAAAGCCGTGAGCGCCCGCATCCGCGACGCGCTCGACCAGATCCTGCAGGCGCACCCAGAGCTGGGTGTGCACCTGCGCGGAACCGTCCGGACCGGCACCTACTGCGGCTACCACCCGCCCGCCCCGATCCACTGGCGGTTCTAGCGCAGCGCGGCCTCGATCGCCTGGGTGATCGTCGCGTCCTCGGGCTCGACCTTGGGACGGAACCGGCCGAGCACCTCACCGTCACCCGACACCAGGAACTTCTCGAAGTTCCACTGCACGTCACCGGCGGTGCCGTCGGCGTCGGGCTGCTGCGTCAACGCCTGGTAGAGCGGGTGCGCTTCCGGCCCGTTGACCTCGATCTTCTCGAACAGGGGGAACGACACGCCGTAGGTCGTGGAGCAGAACGTGGCGATCTCCTCCGACGTGCCCGGCTCCTGGCCCATGAACTGGTTGCACGGGAAGCCGACGACCGAGAAGCCCTGCTCGCCGTACTTCGCCTGGAGCCGCTCCAGGCCCGCGTACTGCGGGGTGAGGCCGCAGCGCGAGGCGACGTTGACGATGAGCAGCACCTTGCCGCGCAACGGGCTCAGGTCGCCCGGCTCACCCGCGAGCGTGGCGACCGGGATGTCGAAGATCTCCATACCACCAAACTAGTTCACGATGCCGGAGCGAGGCTGAACCGGCCGGTGTGGCACGAGACACCGTGCTGCATGATCGATCACGGAACAGCCGCGCGGGAGGAACACGATGAACGAGTTCGGGCACGTCTCACCGACCACGCTCGCGGACGTGCTGGGGCGCGAGCGCGTGATGGACATCGGGATCCGACCGCTGTGGACGCCGATGCCCCGGATCGCTGGGCCGGCGTTCACGGTGCGGTGCCCGCCGGGGGACAACCTGATGCTGCACGCGGCGATCTACCGCGCTCAGCCCGGTGACGTGATCGTGGTGCAGTCGGGGGATCTGGACTACGCGCTGGCCGGCGGCAACGTTTGTGCCGTCGCGCATCGGCGGGGTGTTGCCGGGTTCGTGCTGGACGGCGTGATCCGGGATGTGGCGGAGGCTCGGGAGCTGGAGTTCCCGGTGTTCGCCAGGGGAGTGATTCCCATTCCTGGCAGCAAGAAGGCCGCGTTGCCGCTGAACGAGCCGATCTCCTGCGGTGGTGTGCGGGTGAGTGCGGGCGACATCGTGGTGGCGGACGAGGAAGGCATCGTGGTGGTGCCTCAGGATCAGCTGGACGAGGTGCTCCACGAAGCACAGTCCAAGCAGGACAAAGAAGAGGCGCAGTCGCTGGACGAGTGGGAGGCGGAGCACCGCGCCCGCGTCGACAAAGCGCTGCGGGACAACGGGTTCGCCGACTAGCCCGTTGATTCCAGGGCGCGCCTCAGGGCTGTCTGGTGGTCATGGCGTCTGCAAGTACCGAGCCTCTCCATCGTGGTCGGCGGCACCGTGCACAGGCTGTCCCGGCCAGCCAGACCGTGCATACCGGGCACATCGGGCATGGGTCGCGCGTGCCACCATGTCCGCGTGATGCCTGAGCTCACGGCCGGTGAGTGGGCCGACCAGCAGGCCGGCCGGGTCCGCGACGACCCCGCTGGCCGGTTGGCGTTGATGGAACGCTGCTACTACGGCCCGTTCGGCCACGCGCCGCAGCACCTGCCGTTCCGCCGGGCGGCCAGGTCGTTCATGCGCTGGCAGCTTCGGCGCGGCGTGCTGCAGCCCGCGTTCGCCGGCCGTCCCGGCAGCCCGTGGTGGCGTGCGGTGAACGAACGCATCCTCCGCGACGGCTGCGAGTCGGTGGGGCTGAGCGGCGGGCTGAGCGGACCACCGTCGTCGCACACGGCCGCTCAGTGGCTCGCCTTCGCCCGCCGCCCCACCGCGCAGGCCTGGTACCGCGCGCACAACGGCAGCGTGGTCGCGGCTTATCTGGAACACCGGGAGTTGGCGGAGAAGGAGAACGAGCCGGAGCGGTTCTTCATGAACGTCATCCTGTGCCGGGTGCTCTACACCCACGCCCTGGTCGCCGCGCCCCGGCTCTCGCTGAGCTGGTTGCGCGTGCTGGCACCGTTGCTCGGCGACCCGAGGCTCGGGATGACGGGCATCTTCCTGCAGCTGTCCCGGGTGCTGCCGGACCGGTACCCGCTGAGCGACGACGTGCCGTACTTCCTGGGCCAGGAGCACGGGTTCGCCCGGCTCGTCGACTTCGGGATGATCGCGCCCCGGCTGCGCCAGCTCTACGAGTGGTCGGCCCACGAACTGGCGGCCCCCGGCCTGCTCGACTGCGTGCGCGATGGCGCCCTGACCTACGCCTGGCGGTTCGAGGACCGGCACGTCTGGGATCCGCCCCGTTCGCTCATCATCCCGGTCATCCAACGGTTCCTGCCAGCGCGTAGAGAGTCGTACCCGCCACCGTCGTAGCGGTGTAGTTCGCGGTGACCCACTCGGTGATCTCCTGAGCGGTTCCGCTGTTGCCACCGCCCATCATCATGCGGCCGGACGGGACGAAGTAGTGGATCTGTCCATTTCGGACCATCTCCTGGAACTGGGCGAGCGTCGGCGAGGGGTCGGTGCCGTTGAACCCGCCGAGCGCCATCACCGGCTGCCCGCTCGCGAGCTGCAGGCCCGCCGCGTTGTTGGAGCCGACGGTAGCCGCCGCCCAGCGGTAGGTGTTGTCCTGCAGGAGCGACAACAGTTCGGCGTCCGGCGTCGTGGCATCGAGCAGGCCGCCACCGCCCATCCGCATCCCGGAGGGGCCCGCGACCGGCAACGCGCCGGTGTGCGGGGTGATGACCGTGGCGAAGGAGTACGTGGTGGGGCCGAGCAACGCGGCGACGAGCGCGACCGGGATGGCCCAGCGCATCGACAGCACCAGGCCGACCGCCGCGATCAGCCCGGTCATCAGCACGATCATCGCGACGGGCGTGGAAAAGGCGTTGATCAGCACGTAGCACTGGAGAGCGCTCACCGCGATCGAGCCCGAAAGCACCGCAGCCGCAACGGGTTCGTCCCGCCGCTGCCAGAGTTCGGCGGTCGCGATGCCGATGATCGCGGCGATCGCGGGTGCCAGCGCCACGGTGTAGTAGGAGTGGATGATCCCGTTCATGAAGCTGAACACCGCGGCCGTGACGACGAGCCAGCCGCCCCACAGGGAGAGCGCGATCCGAGATCGGCCTCGGGTGAGCCACAGCCCGGCGATCAGCAGCACCACCGCGGCCGGCAGCAGCCACGCGATCTGACTGCCCATCTCGGAGCCCAGCAGCCGGCTCCAGCCGGGCGTGCCCCAGCCGCGCCCGCCGCCGACGCTGCCGGTCTCGTCACCGGTGATCCGGCCGAGTCCGTTGTAGCCCAACGCCAGTTCCAGCACGCTGTTCGTCTGCGAGCCGCCGATGTACGGACGGTCCGGCGTCAGCTCCACCGCCACGATCCACCAGCCGCCCGCGACGATCATCGCGGCCAGCGCGCCGAACAGGTGCAGCACTCGCTTGACCGGTGAGGTCGGTGCGGCGAACAGGTACACGAGCGCGAACGCGGGCAGCACCAGGAACGCCTGCAGCATCTTGGTGAGGAACCCGAACCCGACCGCCGTTCCGGCGAGCGCGAGCCAGTACGGGCTGGCGTTCTCGACCGCTCTCGTCACGCAGTACGCGCCCGCGATCAGCAGCAGCACCAGCAACGCGTCCGGGTTGTTGAAGCGGAACATCAGCGCCGCGACCGGCGTCAGCGCGAGCACGGCACCCGAGATCAGCGCGGCCGCGGGGGAGAACCAGCGCCGGACCGTCGCGTGGAGCAGCCACACGCTGCCCACGCCCATCAACGCCTGAGGCACCAGGATGCTCCAGGCGTTGACACCGAACAGCCGCGCGGACAAGCCCATCACCCACAACGAGGCGGGCGTCTTGTCCACGGTGATCGCGTTCCCGGCGTCCGACGAGCCGAAGAACCACGCCTTCCAGCTCGTCGCGCCGGCCTGCGCGGCGGCCGAGTAGTAGGCGTTGGCCCAGCCGGAGTCGCCCAGCCGCCACAGGTACAGCGTGCCCGTCGCGACCAGCAGGACCGTCAGCGCCAGGCGTTCTCGTCTCATGGGCACGACCCTCACGGGCGGGCCTGGGCAGGTCGTGTGCGCGCGCTGTGAACCAGCTGTGCACAGCCGGTGCTGACGTCGGACACAGGCTCAGCACAGGAACCGTCGTGACGGTGGACACCATGACCAACGTGAAGAAGACCGTTGCCGCCGTGGCCATCGCGGTCGGCATCGCGGCTGCCGGTGGCGTCGCGATCTACGCGGCCAACGGCACCAGCGACCAGACAGCGGCCATGGGCGGCCCCGGCGGCATGGGCGGCGCACCGCCCGACGGCGGCATGCGACCGGGCGGGCAGGGATTCGGGTCGGCGACGCACGGCGAGTTCCAGACCGGAGAGGTCACGTCGATCAGCGACTCGTCGGTCGAGGTGAAGTCCACCGACGGCTACACGAAGACCTACGTCGTCGACAACGACACCGTGATGGAGGGCGTCGAGAAGGGCGACACCGTGACGGTGATCGCGGAGACCGAGGACGGCAAGACCGTGGCGTCGAGCGTGACCGAGCCGTCGCAGCGAGGGCAGCGCGCTCAGCAGCAGGCGCCTACGAAGTAGCTGACCGCGCGGCGCGTTCGGACAGCTCGGCGAACGCCTCGCGCAGCTCGGGCGGTCCGACCACCTCGATCTCCGCGTCGAACCGGGCCAGTTTCGCGGCCAGCGATGCCCACGACCACGATCCGGTCAGCAGCCGGGTCCTCGTCGGGCCGGCCTCCTCGGCGGTGTCGTCGCCGGTGAACGGGGCGACGTCGGCGAGGGGCAGGGCGAGCACGACCTCACCGCGGCAGGGCCAGGCGTCGACGGTGTCCGAGCCCTTGAACCGCGCGGCCAGGAAGGCCGTGACGTCGCCGCCGGGCACCTGCCGCGGGGTGAAACGAGGTCCGTTCGGGACGCGGAGGGTCATCCGGTCGGCGCGATAGGTCCGCCAGTCGTCGCGTTCCGGGCTCCAGCCGACGAGGTACCAACGGCCAGAACGGACCACGAGGTGGTGCGGTTGCACGCGGCGAGGCCCTGTCCGGCCCTGACCAGGCGAGTGGTGGCCGGACCGCGCCGGGCGCGGATCTGCCTCGCCCTGACCGGGAGAGTCGTGGTCGGACCGCGGCCTCGTCCGGTCCTGGCCGGGGGAGCGGTAGTCGAACCGCAGCTCCTCGCGGGCGCGGATCGCGGTGCTCAAAGCCACCAACAGTTCCGTGTCCACCTGGGTGCCACCACTGGCCGGTTCGATCTCCAGCGCGTCGATCCGTTGGCGCAGCCGTGCGGGCATCACTTGGCGCACGGTCGCGAGCGCCCGTGCCGCCGCTTCCTCGATGCCCGCCCCGGTGCCGACGGCGATCCGCAACGCCACGGCGAGCGCGACCGCCTGGTCCTCGTCGAACAGCAGCGGCGGCACCTGGCTGCCCGCTTCGAGCCGGTAGCCACCGTCGGGCCCCTTGACCGCGTGCACGACGTACCCGAGCTCGCGCAACCGGTCGACGTCACGGCGGACCGTGCGTTCGCTGACGCCGAGACGTTCGGCCAGCAGCAGCCCCGGCCAGTCGCGGCGGACCTGCAGCAGCGACAGCAACGACAACAGGCGGCCCGAGGTGGTCGTCGACGTGGCGATGGGCATGTTCTCAGCTTGGCACAAGTAGCGGACGTTCCCTGTCCGCTACTGCTGACAAAGTCCGCCTCATGTCACTCAACGCAGTCCCCCACCTGAACTTCCACGGCCAGGCCAGGGCGGCCCTGGAGTTCTACCGCTCGGTCTTCGGCGGGCAGCTCACCGTCATCACCTACGGCGACTTCGGCATGCCAGCCGAGGTGCCCGGTGCACAAAACGTCGTCTTCGGCGAGGTCGTCGCGGAGAGCGGTTTCCGGGTCATGGCCTACGACGTGCCCGGAACCGATGAGCCGATCGCGGACGCGGTCACCACTCGCCGCGAGAACGGCACGACGATCACCGAGGAGCCGTTCTTCCTGTCCGTGCGGGGAGAAAGCGTCGACGAGGTCGCCCCGATCTGGGACGGCCTCGCCGACGGAGCTTCGGTGATCGAGAAGTTCGGCCCGGCGCGGTGGGCGCCGGCGTTCGGGATGCTGGCCGACCGGTTCGGCGTCACCTGGATCGTCGACGTGGCTCAGGTCTGAGCCAGGGCGGGGGCGGCCGGCTCGACCGGCCGCTCCGCCCGGACCGACGCGATGCCGCCGACGATCAGCACGCCGCCGAACAGCTGCAACAGCGTGAGGCCCTCACCCAGCAGCAGCCACGCGAACAGCGACGCCGACACGACCTCCAGCAGCGCGATGAACGACCCGAGCCGTGATCCGAGGATCCCGGACGCGGTGATGCCGGTCGCGTAAGCCAATGCGGTGCCGATGACCGCGACCACGAGCAAAGGCACCCACCACGCGGTGGCCGTCTCGCCGTCGAACAGCGGCACGTCGCCGAACGTCGCGGTGAACGGCAGCAGCCCGGTCAGCCCGACGACCGCCAGCACCGGCGCGGCCAGCAGCATTCCCGCACCGGCGAGCGCGACCGGCGGCAGGCCGTTGTTGGGGCGCCCGGCGATCGCGAAGTACACGGCGCACGCGATGGCGGCACCGAACGCGGCGACCAGCCCGATCGGGTCCACGGCCTGGATCGCGCCGGGCCCGATCACGAGCACCAGCCCGCCGATCGCGAGCACCGAGCCGATCAGCACCACCGGCGCCGGCGTGCGCCTGCTGACCGCCCAGGTGAACCCGACCAGCAGCAACGGCGCGAGGAACTCGATGAGCAGCGCCGTCGCCACCGGGATGCGGCTGATCGCGGCGAAGTAGAGAACCTGCGTGGCCGCGACCCCGACCACGCCCATGCCGAGCACGGGCCAGCGCGCCTGCCAGAGCAGGTCCCATCTGCCTCGCAGGGAGAACACGACGAACGGCAGCAGCACGAGCCCGGCCAGCAACGCCCGGACCGTGACCGCGGCGGCCGGTGACCACCCGGCTTCCAGCAGTGGTTTGACGAACGCTCCCGACGTGCCGAACGAGATGAACGAGACCGCCGCCGCGATCAGACCCGTGGACTTCGACGAAACCCGCACGCCTGCCTCCCACTCCCTGGTCGTGTCATGGCCTAACCTGTCTTATGACCCTGACGGTAGGCCGGTTTAAGTAAGGAGTCAATTTGCGTTTTGCCCCTGACACGGAGGAGGTCCTCGGTTTCGTCGTGGCGTTGGTCAACACCGAGCCCGCGGCCTCCCGCAGCGGCGCCGACGAGCTGGCCACGACCGCCCAGTTGGACGCCCTCCTCGTGGAACACGGCTACACCGGACGCGTTGATCACGACGAGGCTGAGCTGCGCGACGTCCACCGCACGCGCACGCTGCTGCGGCATGCGTGGACGTTGGACCGCGACGATTGCGTCGAGGTGGTGAACAAGATGCTGCGCGACGCGAAGGCCCTCCCGCATCTGGTCCGGCACGACAAGCAGGACTGGCACATGCACGCCACCGAGCCTGACGCGCCGCTGGCCGAACGCATGCGGGTGGAGGCCGCGCTCGCGTTCATCGACGTGATCCGGATGAACGAGATGGGCCGCCTGCGGATCTGCGCGGCCGACGACTGCACCGGGTTGTTGCTGGACCTGTCGCGCAACGGGCTCAAGCGGTTCTGCAGCGTGCGGTGCGGCAACCGGATGAACATGATCGCGTTCCGGGAGCGCCGCGCGGAGAGCTAGCTTCGTGCTTTCCTTTGTAGCAACCGAGAACAGGTGACGATCACTCTGTTTCTGCTGCTCAGAATCGGTGCTGCGCTAGGCCGTTCGAGTGGTGTTGTCGAATGTCGGCTGTGCTCCATTCGCACCGTGTGCTTCGCTCCGTCTGCCGTAGAGCCAAGGGGAAGGCTCTACCGACGGGGGAGTCGTTGTGGCATCAGCACGTTTGCGCATGGGCACATTGGCCGTGATCACCGCTCTGGCAACCACGCTCGCCGTGACGCCGGCCCACGCGGAGCCGGCACCCGCACCACCACCGACGACCCAGCCGGACCAGAATCCCGCGCCACCGCCCCAACTCGCGCAAAATCCGGCGCAGACCCAGGACAGACTCGGCGCGCAGGCCACCGCGACACCTCCTGCGGCGCCGGGCGAGCTGGGATCGATCGACCCCGGCAAGGACGGCTCGCCGGACATCGCGAAGGAACCCTCCAAGGCGCAGCCCATCGCGCCGCTGCCCGCCCTGGACCCCGGACCTGACGGCCGCGTGCCGGTCGACCGCGTGCCGATCGCGCCGAACCCGCCGGTCACGCCGTCCACATTGGACCTTCCGCAGCGACCCGGTCAGGAGCTCGTCGACGCCACGAGCGCGGAGGCGCTGGCCACGCTCGCGAACGCCGGTCGCACCAAGGACGGCAAGCCCGCGCTGGACGCGAACGCGTTGCAGCCGCAGGTGAAGTCCGCGCAGGTGGTCGACCCCAGCCGGCCCGCCACGCTGCAGGAGCTGATCGACGCGCTGACGTCCGGCAACCTGCCGCCGCCGCTGCCGGTCGACCCGCTCGCGTTGCTCCAGCAGCTGCCCGACGGCATCCCGAGGATCACCTACCGCGTCTGCTCCGAGTCGCAGACCAAGGCCGTGTCCTGCTCGCTCACCCTGCCGCTCGGCGTGCCCGCGATCGTCGACGTCACCGGTGACCGCACGCCGGACGTGCTGACCGACCTCGTACCGGTCGCCGCGCCCGGCGACATCGCGGGTGTCGTCCGGGAGCTCGCGAACCTCGACCGCGAGATCAAGACGGCAACGGACCGGCTCAACGTCGTCAACGAGCTGCTGAAAGATCCGCTCAACGTCATCCTGCACCCCGAGCTGCTGATCGAGCGGCTCAACCTCGAAAAGCTGTTGGAAGACCTCGGGAACACGCTCAAGACCAAGACCGAGGCGCTGCTCAACCTGATCCACCTCGGTCTCGGCGTGGTCAACCTCAGGCTGCCCACCAGCGAGTTCGCCGGACGCGACCTGCCCGCGCACGTGTGGGCCGTCTACGACCTGCCGACGCACAAGCGGCTCTCGGTCGGCTTCGACGGCTTCCGGCGCGGCGCGGGGCTGCCCACGGCGGCGGTCGGGCTGTACACCTTCGCGCCGTTGCAGGTGTTGCGCGGCATCTTCGACATCAAGGCGAACGTGCTGCAGGTCGGTGCGGCGGGTTCGCTCGCCATCACCGCGGGCCTCGCGAACGTCACCGACGACAACCAGGGCCTGGCATACGACCCGACGGTGGCGAGCGCGCGGTTCGAACCCGTGCCGAACGTCTTCACCGCGCACGCGTTCATCGATCCCGGCGCGAACGACCGCGACCAGAAGGCGACCGTCGACGCGCAGGTCACCAAACGCACCGAGCTCGACGTGCAGGTGCTGTCGAACTCCAGCGCCGCCAACAGGTTCGACCAGCTCGTCGTCGACCAGCTGCCGAACTCGGTGTCGGCCGCGCTGACCCGCCCGCGCGACGGCGGTGACGACATCGTCGACTACACCGCGAGCGACGCGATCAACGACGTGCTGTTCGCCGACTTCGTCTACGCGGGTGAGCGGCTCGACGCGTCCGTCCGGGCCGCGGCGAAGAACCTGCCCACCCAGTGGCGTGGCGCGCTCAACTCGGCGAGCGACCGGGTGACGCTCGACTACGACGCGAACGCCGCACTGTCCAGTTTGGACGTCTCGTTCTTCGACCGCGATCCCGCCATCGTGTTGCGCGGTGCGTTGAAGGACCTGCCGACCGTGATCAACGTGGACGCGAACCTGCCCGGCAGGCACGTCCTGTTCGACGCCAACGCCCCGCTCGGTTCGGCGGAGGTGTTCGTGTCCAAGGAACTCGGTGACTACGCGCCGCTCCAGGGCGACCACGCGACGGCCGTGCTGAACGGGACCAAGCTCGGCGCCAGCGCGCGCGTCACCGGGCTGCGCAAGATCGACGTGTACTTCGACCAGCATCCCCGTGGCGGCACCGAGTTCTCGCCGGGCGGCCAGCCGTTCGTCGCGGCCGGAATCGTCGACGGCAAGCAGAAGACCCGCCTCGACGTGTCCAACCTGCCCGCCACACTCGGATTCGACCTCGACACCACAGCGCGTCGCGTGCAGTTCAACGCGAGCGACGTGGTGCAACGGGTGAAGGCCGCCTACGTCGACACCGCCGCCGGGCCGAGCGCGGTCGCCGCGATCAACGGGCTGCCTCGGACCGTGGACGTGCGGTACGACCTCGGCGACAAGCCGAAGGTGAGCTACCGGGCGTCCAGCGCGGTGCCGCGGGCCGAGCTCTTCGTGAGCCCGCAAGGGGTCGAGCGGCTCGACCCGACCGGCAACCACTACCTCTCCACGGCACTCACCGACCTCCCGACCGAGGTCGACGTGCTGGTCGACCTGCCCAAGCGGCACCTGGACGGCACGTCGTCGGCGCCGATCGGCTCGATCGCGGCCGTCGCGCGAGTGCCGTTCTCCGGCCGTGACTTCCTCGCGATCGGTGAGCTCACCGGCGTTCCGGCGAAGTACGACGCGGACTTCGCCGACGGGCTCATGCGGTTCCGCGGTCTGTCCGGCGCGCTCGGGGCGGCGCGGTTCTCCGTCACCAACCACGGCGGCGCGACCATGCCGGCCGGGCAGCACGTCTCGGCGCACTACCGCCAGGTGACCGGCGACTTCGACGGCAGCGTCAGCATTCGCAACCTCACGCTCGCCGAGTACGCCCGCGGGCCGGCCAAGCAGGTGGCGAACCTGCAGCTGAACACCGACGGCCAGCCGGTGTTCGTGGACGCGGACGTGGTGCTCGCCGCGAACGGTGCCGACGACACTCGTCTCGCCGTGACGTCGCGCATCGACCACCTGCCAACGAATCTCACGCTCACGATCGACCTCGCCGACGGCAAGCTCACCTACACCGGGGACAAGTCGATCAGCCTGGCGGCGGACGTGCACGTCGGCAAGGTCTCCGCGCTGAACGGGCTCGGCGCTCCGCTGTTCGAGAACGGCGTCGCGGTGCGGGCCAGGGGCTGTGCCGAGGGCGCGGGCTGTGTGAAGGACACCTCGCCGATCTGCACGCTGTTCGGCAAGTGCCTCGGGCTCGTCGGCACGATCCGGCTGCCCGGCCTGCCGACCTCGCTCGCGGTCGACCTGGTGAACAAGGAGATCGAGCTCACCGGGTACACCGCCACGGCACCGCTGACGGCCTACGTGGAGATCAGCGGCCTGCTGCCGAACCTGCCGAGGCTCGAAGGCCAGGTCACGCTGGCCGGGTTGCCGTCCGATGTGGACCTCACGGTCGGTCCGATCACAGTCGACGGCAACCCCGCCCGCGTCGACGTCGGCTACCGCGCGTCGGCACCGCTGGGCGTGCTCACGATCGCCGCCGAGGCCGACACCCAGACCTCGTTCGGCACGCTGAGGGCCAGAGCATCGGTCGACAAGCTGCCCGCGACCGTGCACGTCGTCGGCACGTTCGACGCCCGTACGACGCTGGGTGTGCACAACTCGGCGCCCATCAACGAGATCACGGCCGCACTGTCCGGAGTGGACGCAGGCTACTTGAACGCGTCCGCGAACGGTGTGCCCGCCGACCTCGACGTAGTGGTCGACGCACCGGCGAAGCACTTCGAGTCGGTGGCGTCCGCCCCGCTGGGCGGCATCACCTTCCGCGCGGCGAAGGTGCCGTTCGGCGGACGCGAGTACCAGGCGTTCGCGCAGGCACTGAACATCCCCGCGAAGATGACGGCGGACTGGGCCGGCGGCAACTTCAAGTTCCAGAGCACGACCGGCGCGATCGGCTCAGCCGCGTTCGCGGTGACGAACCACGCCGGCACGACCGCGCCGAGTGGTCAGCACGTTGCCGCGCACTACAACCAGGGCAACGGTGATCTCGACGCGAGCGCCGCGGTCGGCTCGCTGTCGCTGGTAGCGGTGGCGCCCGAGCCGGACGGTGTCGGGTTCGACATGCGGTCGGGCGACGGCACGTTCGCGTTCGACGGCGACTTCCTGCTCGCCGCGGACAACCGGTACGCGGCGTTCGGCCGGGTCAGCCTGCCGAGCTCGCTCGACGTGCGTTACGGCGACGGGAAGCTGAGCTACCGCACCGACCGCCCGGTGGGCCTGCTCGCCGAGGCCCGCGTCGGCAAGCTCGCCGCGCTCGACGCGATCGGGCAGGTCCCGTTGTACGAGCACGGCATCGCCGCCGAGGCCAGGGCGTGCTCCGGCGCGCGGTGCGCCAAGGACGACTCGCCGATCTGTTCGTTGCTGGGCAAGTGCTTCGGCCTCGTGAGCACGGTGTCGCTGCCGGGGCTGCCCACGGTGGTCGAGGTCGACATGGCGGCGAAGAAGATCGACGTCGTCGGCTACCGGCCGCCTGCCGGTGTGCCGCTCAACGCCTATGTGCGGCTCGACGGGTTGTTCGACGCCGCGCCGTACGCCGCCGCGAAGGCAACTCTGCGCGGCCTGCCGTCGCCGTTCGACCTGCACATCGGTCCGTTCGGGTTCGACCAGACCGACCCGAAGCGGGCGCACGACCTGCAGGTGCAGTACACCGCGTCCGGCGGCATCGACGTGCTGGAGCTGCGAGCCGAAGCGAACACGACGGAGTACGGGAACCTGCGCGGGGCGGCGGACGTGCACGGCGTGCCGGCGAGTCTGCAGGTGACCGGGAAGTTCGGCGACAACAGCCACGTGCGGGTCGCCGCGAGCAGTCCGATCAGCATGGTGAACGCCCACGTGACGGGGATGTACGAGGGCGGACCGGCTTCCGCGCGGGCCAGGCTCACGGACATCCCGGCTTGTGACGCCGGACCGAACGCGCCGTGCGTCGACGTCGACATCAAGGGCACCGACGACCGCGGCAACGCGTTGAAGGTGCCGGTGATCACGGTCGCGTCGGCGGCACCGGGACTCGACGCCGAAGCGTTCGTGCAGGGCGCTTTCGCCGTGAAGAACGACGAGGACAAGACGATCCTGCAGGTCAACGACGTGTTCGCGAAGCTCGTAGACCTCGGCGAGAAGGTCACCGTCACCGTTGAGGAGAACGACCTCCACACGTACAGCACGCGGCTGCGCTCCGTTCCCGGTCCCACCGGCTCGATCCTGGTGGGCGGCGCGTTCGAGCTCAAGCAGGAACAGGGCGGCGACATCAAGGAGTTCGAGCAGGACATCGTGTCCTGCGTCAGCATCCCGATCCTCACGCTGCACGTGAACGACGGCCACATCAAGGCCAGGAACCTGCGCATCGACGACGTGTACGTGGTCGTCGACGGGGTGCGGGACATGACGATCCGGCCGGGCCTGTTCTACGTCGGGATCGGCGTCGAGGGCACGTACGACAGGTTCAGCATGGTCGCGCCGGACGTGCGCGCCCAGCTCGACATGGACCTGAGCCTGCGGATCGAGAAGTTCGACCAGCCGTTGTTCCCGTTGTACAAGTGGGCGTTCAAGACCAACCCGGACGACGTCTACAGTGGACTGCGCTTCCACGTGTTCGACATGAAGAAGCGGACGAACGCGAAGTTCCAGGTGCAGATCGGCCCGATCCCGGTCGGGGTGTACGCGGACGAGTCGAGCCCTGGCCTGCTGGGGTACCAGATCCCGGCGGCCGGTTCGGGCCTCTCCGGCATCACGGTGCTGCCGCCGCCGGACATGGGCGACCCGAACACGCGGAAGTTCGTGTTCAGCATGATGGATCCGGGCAAGGTGGTGAACGGTCAGATGCAGTACCTGGACGGCGAGTCGGCTCAGCTGCTCGACATCGCGGTGTCGCGTGCGTTCAGCCCGTTCCCGGCCGAGGGTGACAGTGGAGGCGGTCCTTGCTGAGGAAGTCCCAGGTGGCGGCGCTGGCACTCGTGCTGGCGTCGCCCGCCGCGGTCACCGCGTGCGGTGGTTGCGGCTATCACCTGAGCGTCGAACCGGTGACCGCCAGAGGATCCGACCTGAGCTTGTCGGCCCGGTTGAGCGGGGACGGCGCGGTCGACGGCGTGAAGATCGAGTTCTCCGCGCTGGGACCGGACGGCGTCGTGCTCGGTCTCGTCGCGACGGGTTCGGACGGCGTGGCGAAGCTGGATTCTCCTGGCGCCCTCGGCCCGGACTCGGTCAACGGACGCGCGGTGTCCGGCTGGACCGAGTACCGGGCCAAGGTCTGGTACCTGCAGGACACGGATCGCGCGGCCGACGCGGTGTGCAGCGAGCCCGCCACCGCGCCGTTCCACCACGAGCCGTGACTCAGGCGGGGCAACGCTTTCCGCGCTCGGGCACCGTCAGCGCCACCAAGTGGTCGTCGACGATCTGGTCCACGCACGGTGACCGCAGATACCCGGTGTGCCGCTCGCCCTCCAGGTGAGCAGCACGCCGAAGAACTCGGTGCCCTCGCAGCTCAGGTTGTTCAGGGCAGGGTGACGAACGAGCGCAGGAAGTCCCGTGCTCCCGGGGTGTCGAGCCGGTAGACCACGTTCGTGGCGTAGCAGGGCGTGTCACCGGTGATCGTCGTGGCGGCGAGGGTCCGCCTGCCGTCGATCGTGGCGAAGTTCGGGCCGCCCGAGTCGCCGTAACAGGCGCCACCGTTGCCCTGCGGCGCGGTCATGGCGAGCCGCACCCACGCGTTGTTCAACGCGTTGAAGGTCACCGGTGCCTTCATCCGGACTCCGCCACCGGGATGCGTGTGACCGCCGGGACCGCGGCGGGCTTCCTGCGTGCCGTAGCCGGCGACCACCCAGGACGTGTCGTTGAGCCCCTGCGGGCCGAGCTGACCGAGCCGGTTGGCCGTGGGCAGTGTCGCCGGGGTGAACGACCACCGCGCCTTCATCTGCTGCGCGGAGACCTCGATGACGGCGATGTCGTGCGTGTCGTCGGCCGGGCCGGGGTAGGCGGGGTGCGTGTGCGCGGTACCGGGCACGGCGACCGCGGCGGCGATCTGCGCGGGCGTGCCGGTGGCGTTGTCCAGCGCGGACTGGACGTCCTGGTGCAGCGACACGAAGAACTTCACGTTCGCGGGCCAGTCGCTCGTGCAGTGGGCGGCGGTGAGGAACGTGCCGGCGTCGATCATGGTTCCGCTGCAGACCCAGTCGACGCGGTCCGGGGTCGCCGGGTCGTCGTCGTTGTCCCAGGTCGCGATCAGGGCACCGACCTCGGTGCGTTCGGGTGCGGGAGTGGCGTTGTAGGAGTTGATCGCGGACGCGGGCAGCGCGGCCACCGTGAGAAGTGCGGCTGTGATCGCGGTTGTGCTGAGCAAGCGCATGTGAAGCCCTTTCGACGGCGTGCGCGGATTCAACCTCCGCGCACGTGTCGGCGACAGCCTTCACAGATGACGTGCATCAGTGACCGATGAGAACACCGATGAGCACCTTGCCGCGGGTGTGGCCGCTCTCGACGTGGGCGTGCGCGTCGGCGGCCTTCTCCAGCGGATAGGTGGCCTGCACGGAAGGCGTGTACGAGCCGTTCTCGCCCAGCCGGGACGCCTCGGCGAGGTGCTCGGCGGCGTTCGCGTTGCCCGTGACGAGGGTGACGCCGAGAGCAGCGGCACCGAAGTCGGCGATCGTCGCGACGCGAGAGGTGTCGCCGACGATCGCCACGATGTCGGCCAGCGAGCCGGAGCCCGCCGTGTCCACCGCGGCGTCGATCCCGTTCGGTGCGACGGCGGCGACCCGTTCGGCGAGGCCGGGGCCGTAGGTGATGGGGATGGCACCGAGCTCGCGGAGGAACTCGTGGTTCCCCTCGCTCGCGGTGCCGATCACCGTGGCGCCGCGGGCGACGGCGATCTGCACGGCGGCGGAACCGACGCCGCCGGCCGCTCCCTCGATGAGCACGGTCCGGCCGGAGATGTCGCCCACGGCGTCGAAGCAGGCCAGTGCGGTGGCGGAGGCAAGTCCTGCCGCGGCGCCCTGCTCCGCGGTCCAGGTGCTGGGCACAGGCGCCCAGGCGGTGAGGACCGCGTGCTCGCCCGTGGTGCCCTGACCGAGGCCGAACACCTGGTCGCCGGCTTCGACGCCGGTGACGTCCGAGCCGATCTCGTCGACGACACCGCCCGCGTCGGTGCCGGTGATCGCCGGGAACGTGGTCGGCACGACCTGGGCGAGGTGGCCTGCCCTGACCTTCAGGTCGAACGGGTTGACGCTGGCGGCCTGGACTCTGATCCGGACCTCGCCGGGGCCGGCGTGCGGATCGGGCGCGTCCTCGACCTTGAGGACGTGCGGGTCGCCGAACTCGTGGAAACGAACTGCGCGCATGGTGGTCTGCCTTTCACTGGAAGAAATTCCCCCAGCACGGCGGACCACCAGTGTCATCCCGGCCGCGCGTTCCGGCGCGTCCAAAGTGCTACCAGGACGTGCCGCAGCCCGCGATCCACCACGGTTCCCGCGCCGCCACTGTGGACAGCACCGGTCGGTCCACGCACCGCCGCCGGTTCGCCGCGAGGATGTCCGCTCTGAGTTCCCGCAGGAAGAGGGCGCCGGGCAGCAGCGCCGCGATCTCGCGCTGACAGGCGACGCAGCGGCTGCTGTGGCGCCGGAACTCGGCGGTCTCGTCGGGAGAGAGCATCTCGAGCAGGTAGCTGCCGGCGGAAACGGCGTGCGGACAGGCGTCGGGCAAGGCACTCCTCCACGTCTTCTGGCAGGGAGTGGACGAGCGGCGGCATGGGGGCAAGCCGCCGCCCGTCCTGGAACGGGCGACCCGGTGAGGGAGAGTGACCGGGTCGCCCGGGCAGGTCAGCGGGTGGGCTTGCCCGGTGTGTGATCCGAGTTTCCGGGCGTGTCGGGCTTCTCCGGCTTGTTGGACTTGCCGGCCTTGTCGCCGAGCAGGCCGGAGCAGAAGGCGGGAACTCGGTCGGCACCGCCAGCGGCCGTGATCAGGGCGCTGAACGCCGGGTTCTCACGGGCCTTGCCGTGATCCTCTCCCGCACCCGAGGTGTAGGCCTGGCACAGGCCCTTGAGAGATGGCGAGGGAGAAGCGGTGTTGTCCGGCTTCTGGTCGGGCGTCTGGGTGTTCTTGGCCGTCGTGGTGGACGTCGTGGAGACGACGTTCGTGTCGGCGGCGGGCGCGGGTTCCTCGCGCTGCTGACCGGGCAGCGCTCCGGCCGCGGCGGCCAGCGCGATTCCACCGGCGGCGGCCACCGCGGTCGCGGCGATCTTCACAGACAGCAGGCTGAGCATCCGGGGTCTCCGTGGCTGAGGGGCGGCGGTCAGACGAGCTGCCCTGAACGCCGTCACCGCGGCCTGCTCGCCGGCCAGCTCGTGGTCGCGGGCAGGTGCGGTCGCCGCCGCGAGCAGGTCGCTCAGGCGGTCGTGTTCGGCACGGTGGTCGCTCATCTCACGTCCTTCAGCGTCAGGGCTCCGATTTTTGTCACTCCGACGGTGTTCGCGCTGGTAGGGCAGCAGCGTCGAGCTGTGCGGCCAGGGTGCGCAGACCCCGGTGGGCGGCGGTGCGGACGGCTCCGGGGCGTTTGCCGAGCACCTTCGCGGCCGACTTCGCGTCCAGACCGACGACGGTGCGCAACAGCACGGCCTCGGCCTGGTCCGGCGGCAGCCTGGCGATGAGTGATAGCGCGGCGTCGGTGGAGACGGAGTCCAGCGCGGCTTGCGCGGTGTCCTCCAGCGAGGCCCGCTCGGCCACGTCCTCGACCGGCACCAGCGGCCGCCGCTGCTGACGGCGCAGGTGGTCCATCGCGCGGTTGCGGGCGATGGTGGTCGCCCAGCCGCGGAACCCGTCCAGATCCCCGCGGAACGTGGCCAGGTCACGGGCCATCTGGAGCCAGGCGTCGGACGCGACGTCCTCCGCGTCCGCGCCCACGAGCACCTGGAGGTAGCGCAGCAGCTTCGGCTGGACGTCCCGGTAGAGGGTTCGGAAGGCGTCCTCGTCGCCCAGGCGCGCCGCGGCCAGCACCTCGTCCCCACTCCGCATCCGCGGCATCCTGAACGAAGGTCCGGCTCCTGCCAAGCCCTTGTCTTCGCGCCGGAAGTGTAATAAGGACTGTCCACATCGGACAGAGAGGGGAGGCCGGACGAGCCGGCCTCCCGGTGTGGTCAGGCGGCCTGGGGCACGAGTGCGGGCTTCGGCTGGGCGAGGAGCAGGCCGAGAGCTCCGAGGGCGACCAGCGCGGCGATCGGCGGCAGCGCGAGCAGGCCGACGTTGCTGACGATCACGCCGCCGAACACGCCCGACAGTCCCACGCCGAAGTAGATCGCGGAAGCGTTGACGGACAACAGGAGTCCGCTCGACTCGCCGGGCGCGAGCTCGATCAGCCAGTTCTGGATCGGCGGGTTCACCGACCACGTGAACAGGCCCCACACGAACAGCACGATGCCGGCGGTCGCGGCCGTCGTCGCGGTGAACGGCAGCGTGGCCAGGACGGCGATGAACACGGCGAAGATCACCAGCAACGGGACGCGGCTGCCGAAGCGGTCGGTGATGCGGCCGGCGACCGAGTTGCCGATCGCGCCGCCCACGCCGTAGACGAGCAGCAGCACGCTGATCGTCCAGCCGTGCACGTGCGCGATGGACGTCAGGATGGGCGCGATGTAGGTGAACACGCTGAACGCGGCGAGGCAGGCGAGCACGGTCATGCCGAGCACCAGCAGCACCCGGCGGTCCCTCGCGGCCGCGAACCTCTCGCGCAGGCCGGCGAACGGCGGGGCCGCGACCCTGGGCACGCCGAACCGGATCGCGAACGCGCCGAGCACCGAGATGACCGCGACCGACGCGAAGACGCCCTGGTAGCCGAGCTGCTCGCCGATGACGTTGCCCAGCGGCACGCCCAGGATCAGGGCGAACGTGAGCCCGCCGAACACGGTCGCGACGGCGCGGCCGCGGTGGTCCGGCGGGGCGAGCACGGTGGCGACGGCGGTGGCCACCGGGGTGAACGCGGCGGCGCCGAGCGCGCTGATCACGCGGGCGCCGAGCAGCAGTTCGAACGTCGGCGCGAGGGTGGCCAGCGCATTGCCCACCGCACTGGTGAGCAGCGCGGCGATCATGAGTTTTCTGCGCTCCCAGCGGCCTGTGAGCACGGCCAGCACGGGCGAGGTGAGCGCGTAGGCGATGGCGAACGCCGTGACGAGCTGCCCGGCGGCGGCAGGCGAGACCTGCAGCTCGCGGCTGACGGCGGGCAGGACTCCGGTGACGATGTAGCCACTCGTGCCGACCGCGAAAGCGCCGGCCGCGAGCAGGTGGATGCGAGACAAGGTGACCCCTTCGACGGCTAGTACGAAAGTCACCGTACTACGAAACTCGTCGAACTACGATGAATCTCGTACTATGGACACCATGAGCGACGAGCTGGTGCATCCCGGGCGCGACGAGATCCGCATCGAGGCGGTGCTGCACGCGCTCGCCGACCCGGTGCGGTTGCACCTGGTCAGGGAGATGGACCGGATCGGCGTCGGGGTGGCGTGCGGGACGATCGAGCTGCCGGTGACCAAGTCCACGCGCACCCACCACCTGCGGACGTTGCGCGAGGCCGGGGTGATCTGGCTGCGCAAGGAGGGCACGTCGCGGATCGGGACGGTGCGGCGGGACGACCTGGACGCGCGGTATCCGGGACTGTTGAGCGCGATCTTGACTGCGGAGAGCTGAGGGTCGCGCCGGGCCGTGCGGCGGTGTCGGCTGGGCGGCGGGGCGGCATGGACACCGCGGTGATCTGGTTCGCGGGGCGTGATGCTGCCGGCGGCAGTTGGAGCTGGTCGCGCTGCCGGGTTCGTCGTGTGGTGGCTGAGTCGGTCGACGCGGTCTTGGCTGTGTGGACCTGAGGGTCGCGCCGGGTCGGGCGGCGGCTTCGGGTGGGCGGCGAGGGTGGCGCGGGTTGCGGCGATCTGGTTCATGCGACGCGATCTTGTCCGCCGAGAACTGAAGGTCACCCCGAGTTCGTCCGGTGGTGTCCTGGTGATCGCCGGACGTTCTCCGGCGCCGAGTGACATCTGACTCCTCTGCCCGCTGCCGAGGGAGTCAGCCATGTCCGGGGTCGATCGCCGCCAGTTCCTGAAACTCAGTGCCGCCACGACGGCGTTGACCGCGCTGTCGGGGAGCATCGCGCGAGCCGCCGAGATCGCGCCCGCCACGCGGACCGGCACCGTCGAGGACGTCGAGCACGTCGTCGTGCTGATGCAGGAGAACCGGTCGTTCGACCACTACTTCGGCTCGCTGCGGGGCGTGCGCGGGTTCGGGGACCCGCGGCCGGTGACGCTGCCGAGCGGCAAGTCCGTGTGGCACCAGTCCAACGGCGTCACGGAGGTGCTGCCGTTCCACCCGGCGGCCGACGACATGGGCATGCAGTTCCTGCAGGACCTCAACCACGACTGGAACGGCGGCCACCTCGCGTTCAACGGTGGCAAGTACGACAGGTGGGTGCCCGCGAAGACCGCGACCACCATGGCGTACCTGAACCGGCGGGACATCCCGTTCCACTACGCGCTCGCCGACGCGTTCACGATCTGCGACGCGTACCACTGCTCGTTCATCGGGGCGACCGACCCGAACCGCTACTACATGTGGACCGGCTTCACCGGCAACGACGGCACGGGCGGCGGGCCGGTGCTGGGCAACGACGAGAAGGGCTACGGCTGGAGCACGTATCCCGAGCGGCTGGAGCAGGCCGGCGTCTCGTGGAAGATCTACCAGGACGCCGGTGACGGGCTGGACGCGAAGGGCGGCTGGGGCTGGATCAACGATCCCTACCGCGGCAACTACGGCGACAACTCGTTGCTGTACTTCAACAACTACCGCAACGCCAAGCCTGGCGACGCGCTGTACGAGAAGGCGCGCACCGGCACGAACATCAAGGCCGGCGGCACGTTGTTCGACGTGCTGGCGAGCGACGTCAAGAACAACCGGCTGCCGCAGGTCTCGTGGATCGCCGCGCCCGAGGCGTACACCGAGCACCCGAACTGGCCCGCGAACTACGGCGCCTGGTACATCGCGAAGGTCCTCGACGCGCTGACGTCCAACCGGGCGGTGTGGGCCAAGACCGCGCTGTTCATCACCTACGACGAGAACGACGGCTTCTTCGACC
>NZ_JBEXPJ010000078.1:0-37565 GCF_040611995.1 Lentzea sp. NPDC006480 | reverse complement strand
CCGGGCACGGGGTGGCGCAGACCGCACGCGAGGCCGGGTTCGGGAGTTCCGAGACGATGCGGCGGGTGTTCGTGGCGCGGGCTGCCTGCTCAACCCCGTCTGACCGTAGCGCAGTCCGGGAGCGACTGCCGATCGGCGGGCAGGTTCCCCCGATCAGACCACGGACACCGGGCGTAGGATCCGAACCCATGCGCACGTCCGGTGTCACCGACGTCGTCGTCGGGTTGCACCCGAACGACCACCTCTGCTGGCCTTTCGACGACTTCGCGGAGTTCCGCGCGCGGGCGGCCGGGTTCCTCGTCGACGGCCTGGAGCAGGGGCAGCGCGCGTGTTACGTCGCTCACGGAGACGACCTGGCCGCGGATCTGGAAACCGAACCCGTGCTCGTCGAGGCGTTGCGGGACGGCCGGGCCGAGGTGATCTCCCTGGAGTCGCGCTACGGCACGCCGGTCACGCCCGAGGACCAGGTCGACGCGTACGCCGAAGCCACCCGCACCGCCGTGCAGGACGGGTTCGCCGGGCTGAGGGTGGCCGCGGACGCGACGGCGCTGGTGCGCACGCCGGACTCGCTCGACGCGTTCTGCCGCTACGAGCACCTGATCGACAGGTACATGACCACAGAACCGTTCTCCGCCATGTGCGCCTACGACCGCTCGGAGCTCCCCGAACCGGTGGTCGTGCGGCTCAGCGCGCTGCATCCGATCAACAACACCCCGCCCGCGCCGTTCCGCCTGCACGCCACGACGGACGGCATCGCACTGGACGGCGAGATCGACTGGGTGAGCCACGAACTGCTGTCGCTCGCACTGGAGAGCACAACGCCCGAGAACGGCGAGCTCCACGTCGACGCCACCACACTGCGGTTCATCGACCACCACGGTCTGCTCGCGCTGCGGGAACATGCGCGCGCGAACGAGGCGACGCTCGTGGTGCGATCGGAGAACTCGGCGCTGACACGCCTGGTGTCGGTGCTCGGGCTCGACGACGTGGAGTGCGTCAGATGACGGGCTTTTACCACGAAACCGCCTTCTACGGTTCGGATGACGACTTCCTGACGATCGCGGTGCCGTTCGTGGAGGGAGGTCTGCGGGACGGCCAGCCGACGTTGATCGCGTGCGCCGAGAAGAACACCGCACTGCTGCGCGGCGCACTGGGCCACGACGAGGCGGTCACCTACCTGCCGGGCGCCGACCAGTACGCCAGACCGGCCGACGCGATCGCCACGTACCGCGACATCTTCGGCGAGTACGCCAAAGCGGGCGCGACCCAGATCCGCACGGTCGGCGACGTGCCGCATCCCGGCTTCGGCGTCCCGTGGGACTGGTGGGGCCGCTACGAGAACGCCGTCAACCAGGCGTTCGCGGAGTTCCCGCTGTGGGGCCTGTGCCCGTACGACACCAGGATCACCCCGTCCGAGGTGCTGGCCGACGTCGCGCGCACCCACGAGTACATCGCGACGGTGCCCGGCGAGCACCTGCCCAGCCCCGAGTTCGGCAACGGCCTGCCGCTCAGCAGGCCCGTCCCCGACGTGCTGGAACGAGCCACGCCGCAGGTCTCGCTGGTCGACCCGACGCCCGCCGCCGTGCGCGAGGCGGTCAGCGCGGCGATCGTGGGCACCCGGCTCACCGAGGACAACGCGCACGACGTCGTGTACGCGGCGAACGAGATCGTCACGAACGGCCTGAGCCACGGCGTGGCCCCGGTGCGGTTCCGGCTGTGGGCGGACGACTCGCGCGTGGTGGTGGCGGCGACGGACAACGGATCCGGCCCTGTGGACCCGATGACCGGACTGATCCCGACCACGGCCACGCGGTCGGCCGGGCTCGGGCTGTGGATCCTGCACCGCACGTGCGACTACGTGTCGATGGGCCGTGACGAGGACGGGTTCACCGTCCGGGTGAGCGTCGGCGGATCCGGCCACACGTAGGGAAGATCGTCCGGCACGTCCGGGAAGAACCGCCGGTAGTGCTCAAGATCCTTGCGCACCAAGGCCGACTGATGACTGCGGTACAGCTCCTCGTCGCCCAGCCAGCGAGGCAGGGCTCCCGCCGGCGCGAGCTCGTCCTGCGTGCGCACCACCGTGATGTCCTCGGCCCGCGCCAGATCCGACCTCACGGTCGCCTCGCGCGTGTCGAGGAACCCGAGGCCGAGGCTGCGCGAGCACCAGCGCTCACCCTCGGGCTGTCGGACCACCGGCGCGTCGTCACCCACCTCACCCACGCCGACGACCACCGCTCCGCGAGCGTGCCGGTCGAGGCGTTGCAGGCGTTGACCGCCGCCGAGATGACCACGCCGTACCCGCCGGGCGCGCCCGCGATCCTGCCCGGTGAGGTGATCACTCGGGAGTGCTCGACCACGTGCGCAACGGACGCGCCGCCGGGATGGAACTGCCTGACCCGGCCGACTCCGAGCTGAAGCCGGTCCGGGTGGTGGCGAAGAAGCGGTAGATCGCCGAGCGGGCGGCGGGAGCTGTCAGCCTCCGCCGCCCGCTCCTCCAAGCACGGTC
Source organism: Lentzea sp. NPDC006480 (assembly GCF_040611995.1). Taxonomy (NCBI): domain Bacteria; kingdom Bacillati; phylum Actinomycetota; class Actinomycetes; order Pseudonocardiales; family Pseudonocardiaceae; genus Lentzea; species Lentzea sp. NPDC006480. The sequence continues at coordinate 35,059 of NZ_JBEXPJ010000078.1, read as the reverse complement.
AGGTCCCCCGGCCGGTCTTCTCCTGGAGCCGGTCGATGAGCTGGGACGCCTCCACCTTGGTGAGGTCGTCCGGCACCTCCTCGCCCGCTTCCTGGGCGAGTGTGTGCAGGTAGGACTCCTGCGGACCGGTCATGGGCTCGTCACCGGTCGTCCAGTCCTGCGGGTCCTTCTCCGGCGTGCGGTTCACGGCCGTCCCCTTTCATCCGAACGCGCGTTCGAATACCCGGGACGGCCGTGGATCAATCACCCGCGCAGCATCACGTCGCCGGGGGTCGAGGGGCTCGGCAGAACCGGCCTGGGCACGCGGGCCAGCATGCGGTGGGCGACGGTCAGCAGGGTTCGCGCCTCCATCCGCTCGCTGTAGCCGAGGTGCTCGTCGGCCGCTTCGACGCAGGCCAGGACCTCTGCGGGCACGGTGGTGCCGGTCGCGGCGCAGTCGGTCAGCGCCTCGTTCAGGCACTTGCGGGCCACGTCCGCCTCGATGTTGGTCAGCGCTGTGCACACGGCGTTGTCCAGCTTCTCCAACGCGGTCACGCGCACCTGTCGCAACGAAATGTCGTCGAGCGTCATCACTCGCCTCCACAGCCGAATCTCGGCGCCGACTGCTTGACGCAACACGAGGAAGTACCCGGCTCGAGCGCCGTCAAACCGGGGTTTAACGGGATTTCGCTACCGTGGCGAGATGCGTGGTGAGAACAGGGCCCGGCAGTGGATCTCCGAGCTGTCCGACCGGATCGGCGTGGCGCGGTGGGCGGCGCTCGCCGTCACGCCCGCGCTGCTGGCCGAGGTCGACCAGCACGCCGCCGCGGTGCGCGACATCCTGGTGTTCGGCGTGGAGGGTGCGGGCACGGTGGCCGCGGTCGTGCTGCTCACTTCCTACGCGCGCGGGCTGCTGGAGATCGAGCCCGAGTGGACACCGGCGTCGTGGATCGGCGTGCGGCTCATGGCGGTCTGCCAGCTCGCTCACCTCCACGACACCAGGCCGCTGTCCAACGCATGAAAAACGAGGCGCACCACATCGGGTGCGCCTCGTCCGGAAGGTCAGTCAGCGGACGTCCGGCCTCGTGGTGGTGATCGGGTCCTCAACCGGAACCTCACGCGCGACCGTCTCGGTCTCCGCGCGGGCACGGACCGCGTCCTCACGGCCGCGCTGGTACGCCTCGGCCTGAGCCTGGGCCTGCGGCAGCTCCCGCTCCGCGCGTCCCAGCCAGTTCTCCCACCGCTGCTGCATCGGGCCGATCAGGCCACCGCCGACACCGACGACCAGGATGCCGCCGACCGTCGCGAGCACGGCGATCAGCACCGGCGTGGTCACCGTGGTGGCGACACCGATCTGGTTGAGCGCCGCGATGATGCCCAGCGCCCAGATGAACACCGACGCGATGTTCGCGAGCGTGCCGCCGTAGGACAGACCGCCGAGCGCGCTGCCGATGAAGTCCTTGACGGCACGGGCGATCGCCGCGGCCACCACGACGATGATGATCGCGACCGCAGCCTTGGGCAGCCACGCCACGATGGCGGTCAACAGCTCCGAGACGGGGTTCGGGCCCCACACGCCGAACGCGATCTGCAACGTGATCAGCAGCAACGCGTAGAAGACGAGTTTCGCCAGCAGATCAGAAGCGTCGTACTTGCTGCGCGAGAGCATCTGCCGGATGCCGCCGCGCTCGACGAGCCGATCGAACCCGACCCGCTCGAGCACCTTGTCGATGAGCTTGGCCACCGCCTTGGCGACGAACCAGCCGATCACCAGGATCAGCAGGAAGGCCGCCAGCTTGGGCACGAACGTCGCCACCGCCCGCCAGGCGTCGGTCAGCCCTTGTCCGAAGTCCATGTCGAGCTCCCTTCACACGGGCGCCCGACCGGGCGTCCCACCGGGCAATACCCGGTGGGACAACGCTTCACACGACGGGCCGCAACTCCCGGTCGCTCGCCATGAGGTGCTCCCACGTCCGCCCGCGCTGGCTGGGAGGCGCCGCGCCGTCCGCTGTGCACACCGGGTACACCAGACCGAAGGGAACCGGTTGATCGAACTCGTCACCGGTGTGGACGTCGACGAGACGACGGACATGTGCCATCACAACCACTCCCTCACGGTGTGAGCAGATCGGCCGGCAGGTTCAGGGATCAACGAATACCCCGCGAGCTGCGCGAACATGCGCTGCGGCGTTGCGACATAAGAGTGAAACGACAGTCCATTGTGGACTAACGGACTGAGATCGCCGGGTGGGGATCCCGTTGCGCGGCACGGTGACGATGATCATGCGGCGACCTGGACAGGTGATCGTCGACACCGGACGCAGCGCTGGATCGAGCTGTTGCGCCCGGTCGAACCGCACCACCACCCGGCCACGGGTCAGCGTCAGACCGCGCGAGTCGAGTGCGATGGTGTCGGAATCCCTTACCACCAAAGGACTCTGTTCAGAAGCCGCCGCAGTCGCCCGCACCGATCGCACGATCCGGTCGCCGACGGTCACCTCGGTCACGACCGAACCGGAAGGCGCGCGGTACCGGAACCGGTACGGCTCACCACCGAGGAACTCGGCCTGCTGCGACCCGTTCGAGTCCGGCACCAGTCCGGGAGACACGGTCGCCCAGCACGCGTAGTTGTTGTTGTTCAACGACTGCACAAGTGTGCCCGCCACCGGAGTCGGCTGCCCACGCGGAACGTGCCGCGGCAAGATCCTCACGACTGGACACGAACGCGGCCAGATCGGGGACGACCGGCACGAACAGCAGCAGAGCGACGATCGCGACTCGCAGCAGCACGGATGCTCCTCGTGACGACGGGGCGGCCAGGCAGTGGTCGCCCCGTCGCACGCGGAGAGCGCAGCTGCGGTCCAGCCGAGCGCTACTGGTAGCGCGGGTGGGTGGTGTGCCACTCGAAGCCGCCGCCCATCCAGGCCTTGGCGCCCTTCAGGAACCGGTGCAGTTCCACCGACGGCACCGCGAGTAGCGCCTTGTGCCCCGCCTCGAAGTCTCGGACCAGCTGGTTGTGCAGCTCGACCGTGCGCGCCGTGGCCTCGGCGATCGAGCACTCCCGGTCCGCCGCGATCTGCAGCACCATGTTGCAGACCGGTTTCTCGTCGGCGGCGTCCTTCTCCACCGACACCAGGTCGTTGACGATCACCGACGCCGTGCCCGCGGCCGTGAGCAGCTGCCGCACGCGCGGGTCGTAGTACAGCGGCGCGGGCAGCTCGTAGCCGCCCACCGCGTCGATGAGCGTCATGGACGTGTAGAACGTGTCGTGCTGCCGGGTCGCGAGGTACTGCCACGCCGGCGGGTAGTTGCCGGTGTGCCGCCACGCCGCGTACGCGCCCCACGACACGAACATCGCGAACGTCGAGTAGCAGACCCGTTGCACCACAGTGGGTGTGCTGCGCGACGCCAGGTGCCCGATGCCGGACCGCAGCCCGACCAGCACCGGATCCGCCGCCAGCCGCTCCTCCAGCTCGACGGTGAACTCGGCGGCGGGCGCCACCGGGTCCATCGCGGCCATCGCCAGCGCCAGGCGCGGCGACAGCTCGGCCGGGATCGCGCCCATCTCGGTGTCGTCCGCGTAGAGGTCGTCGGCGGCCCACCACGCCGCGTTGAGCTTCGCCGCGATCAGCAACTGCTCGACGTCGTCGGTGTCCACGTGGGTCAGCACGGCGAGACGGCCGAACCTGCCGCCCAGGAACCGTTCCGGCTCCTCGAAACCGCAGTCGCCGGCCCACGCGATGAGCCGTTCGTCGACGGCGGCCGCCAGCAGGTCGTTCTCGCGTTCGACCACCGGCACGTACATCGGCGGCGCGGTCCCGTCGCCCCACGGCCGTTCCGCGTAGCCGGGTTGCGGTGGCAGCTCCACGGCCTCGGACCGCCCGAGCCGGGCAGCGGATGTGCCCAGCCCGGACGGCCCGGTGAGGAGGTCCTTCATCAGATGCGGTCCGCGACGATCAGCAGGTAGTGGAAGCTGCCTTCCTTGTAGGCCGTCAGGAACGGGTCCTCGACGCCGGTGGCGACCGACGACTGGGCTCGCAGCTCCCAGTACGGGATGGTCTCCGGCGTCAGGTCGACCACGCTGATCGGCACAAAACCGTTGTCCGCCAACGCCTTGAAGTACTCGCTGCGCGGGTGGATGTTGCAGATGTAGTGCTGGTCGATCTGGCTGACCTCGCGCGACCGCAGCCCGGTCAGGTCGTTGGAGCAGCCGGTGATGCACACGTACCGGCCGCCGGGCGCGATGAGCCGGGCGAACTCGCCGTACAGCTGCTGGAGGTCCACGTACATCGTGGTCTCGTTGGTCCAGATGCCGTTGAACGAGCCGGTCTCGAAGCCGGTGTCGAGCATGTTCTTGAAGTGGAACCGGACCTGGTCGGCGACACCGCGCTCGACCGCCTGGTTGTTCGCGAACGCCACCTGCTCCTCGGAGATGCTGACGCCGTCGATCGTCGCGCCGAACCGGGCGTTGGCCATGAAGCTCGTGCCGCCGCGGCCGGATCCGCCGTCCATCAGGTGGGGGGTGGCCGGCAGCTGCCCGAACGCGTCCAGCAGGACCTCGGCCTGCGCGGTCTCGAGCCGGTGCATCTCGGCGATGATCGCTTCGTCGCCCATCCGCAGCACGGCAGGGTCGTACGCACCGAGCCCGTAGTGGTGGTGGTAGAGGCCGTCGACCTCACCCAGCTTGATGTTGACCGGGTCCTTCTCCTTGTTCCAGTAGTCCGCGACGGAACGCTGGTAGTCGGTGCGCAGAACCGGCTTCACAGTGGGGCTCGCCATGACCTGTCGTGCTCCTGTTCGTTGGAACGCTCGCTGCCGAACAGCAACCGACCTTTGCAGCTGTCGGCCCAGGCGGCGATCCGCCGTTCAGGGTTGGTTCGGACACGAATGGGTGTGCCAAATGGCGCGCTGAAGTGGGCCTGACTGACCCGATCTACCTCGCCGGTACCCCCACTGTCGTGGGTTCCGTGCGTCCATCCGGATGACAGAACGGGCGAGATTCCACGTCACGCAGGAAAAAACCCGGTACTCCAGACGCGAGAGCCGCTCGTCCCCCACTCGGGTCGCGGCCGACCCGACTGGCTCACACGATTCAGACCTGTGAGCTGCCCGGCGAACTGATCAGTGAGTCAGAAAACCGTTATTGAAAACCTTGTCAGTATTACTCTATTCAAGAATGTGAATGTTTGACACATATGCAACCTTCGACTACAAAGAAATAGCCCCGCCCTGCTGAACGAGGGTCATCAATGAAGCCGACCTCCATACCCCTGCTAAGTCTGCTCCTAATCGGTTCACTCGCCGTACCCGTGACGACGTCGGTGGCCGCACCTGCGCTCACCGGCCTGGACGTCTCGTCAGGCAATCGACGTTCCCCTATTTCCGGCCTGTACGACTGGTCGAAGGCGGGATATCGCGGCAATGGCGTGCTGCCCGGAAAGAATGACGTCAACCCGAGCGCGAGCTGTCAGATCACCGCCGCCGAACTCAGCTCCCAGTTCAACGTCCGCCCGAATGACGCTGCCGACGACACCGCCGGACTGCAGGCAGCGATCGACTCGATCCGGACGCAGTGTTCCCCGAGCGCGAGCTATTCGAAGCTCAGCCTCATCACACTGCCGGCCGGTGAGCTGAAGGTGTCGCACGAGGTGCACGTGGACGCGGACTACCTGATCATCAGGGGTGCGGGCGCGACCACTACGAAGATCGTCTACACGCCCGACGCCAACACCCGGTACGACGCCCTCACGCCCGACGGCTCGGACTGGGACGAGGACGGGATGACTTACGGGCAGGGCAAGGGCGGCTGGCTGTGGCCGGGCCGCGGTCTGTTCCGGGTCCAGTCGCGCGGCGTGCATCCGAGCTATGCCGGCGACTACAAGTCGGCGCCGGCGAACCGCAAGGACATCTTCGAGGGCACGGTCAACGTGCACTGGAAGGCGGGCGCCAAGGTGGCCGCGGCGGCCAGGACCGGCGACAGGACCATCAAGGTCGCGTCCGCGAGCACCATCAAGGCGGGCATGCTCGTGAACGTCCGGGCCGCCAACTCGGTCAAGTTCTACGAGCAGCAGTTCGCGACGGGCACCGAGTGGCCGATGCTGAACATGCACATGCGCCAGCAGATCTTCACCGTCGCCTCCGTCTCGGGCACGACGGTCACGCTCGACAAACCACTGGAGTTCGACGTTCCGGTCAACTCCACCTCGGACGGTTCACCGGCGATTGACGGGGCGACATACGACTCCAAGGTGTCGCCGCTGGTGGACCCGGTCCTCGGCGTGGGTTTCGAGAACTTCGGCTTCACGCAGGCGATGCCGAACCTCAACCCCGCCGAGGCCGTCGACAACTACGGCAACATGGCTCCCGCCGACGAAATGCACGGCATCGTCTTCAAGTGGGCGGCGAACTCGTGGGTCAGGGGCATCCGCGCGGAGATGACCGGGTCGCACCCGATCGTCACCGAGGAGGCCAAGAACCTGCAGATCGTCGACAACTACCTCGACGGGTCGTGGAACAAGGGCAAGGGCGGCAACGGCTATTTCCGCGGCTCGCGGGTGTGGGACTCGCTCTACGCCGGCAACATCTCGCGCAACCTGCGGCACTTCACCTTCCAGTGGTCCGCGTCGGGCAACGTCGTGGTGGGCAACGACTTCGACTCCGATCTGAACCTGCACGGCGGCTGGGAACGCAACAACCTGTTCGAGAACAACAGCGTCAAGGTCTCGTACGGGCACCGTTCCGGCAACTGCCGCGCGAACTGCGGTGAGGAAGGCGGCGGCGGGCCCGACGACTCGAACTGGTTCCCGATCTGGTGGGGCGCCGGCAAGAAGGCCGTCAAGTGGTCGGGCGCATCCGGGCCGCGCAACGTGTTCTTCAACAACGACATGACGAAGCAGCTGTCCACCGGCGGCGCGTACCAGCCGTTCTACCCGGACAAGCAGAGGATCTACCAGTTCGGCTGGAACGGCACCGCCTACAAACACCTCGACGTCGGCGGCACGGCCATCGCGGACTGGGCGAAGAACGAGCAGCGCGACTACACCGGCGGCCACGGTGTCGACGTGTCCAAATCGGACTCGGCGAAGTCCTTGTTCCTCACGAACATCCCGGCCGGCTTCACCGCAGGCGGAGCGGGGACCGCGGGCTTCTCCGGCGACTTCTCCGCGCAGGCCACGATTCCCGTGTCCAACGCTGACCAGCTGAAGACCGCACTGGCCACCGCGAAGCCCGGTGACACCATCTCGTTGACGGCCGGCACCTACCGCGGCTCGTTCGTCACGCAGAAGGCCGGCACGTCCAGCAACCCGATCACCCTGACCGGCCCGTCGTCCGCGGTGCTGATCAACGACGGCCCGTCCGGTGACCCGCCCTCCTGCCCGGTGCCGACCGCGGGCTGGGACTCGGGGTACGGCCTGTGGCTGTACAACGCGCCGTACTGGAACATCAAGGGAATCACCGTCGCGGAGTCCAAGAAGGGCATCATCCTCGACAACTCCCACCACGTGACGATCGACGGCGTGACCGTGCGAAAGACCGACGAGGAAGGCGTGCACTTCCGGCGCTCCTCCGCGGACGGCGTGATCAAGAACTCGACGATCACCGACACCGGCGTCGTGACGAAGGACTACGGCGAGGGCGTCTACATCGGATCCGCGAACTCCAACTGGAAGTGTCACGGCAACTCCGGTGGAGTCGACAGGTCGGACCGCGTGCAGGTGCTGGGCAACAAGATCGGCCCGAACGTCGCCGCCGAGCACATCGACGTCAAGGAAGGCACGCAGAGCGGCCTGATCAGCGGCAACACGTTCAACGGCACCGGCATCAGCGGCGCGAACTCCGGCGACTCGTGGATCGACGTGAAGGGTTTCAACTACCGGATCGAGAACAACACGGGCACCTTCGCCTCGCCCGGCGTCTTCGCGAACGGCTACGAGACCCACAACCCGAGCACGACACCCTCGTTCGCCAACGGCTGCGGCAACGTGTGGCGCAACAACAAGTCCGACCTCGGCAACGTCGGCGAGTACGCGATCTACGTCTCGTCCACTTCGAAGTGCAAGGCCAGCCCGAACGTCGTCCACGCCTCGAACACGGTGTCCCGTGCGAAGAAGGGCCTGACGAACGTCCCGGTCACCCCGTAACAGCGGGGGTTGCAGGGGTCCCGATCGGTGTACGGCGGCGTCGCCGATCGGGATCCCTGGCTACACAGTCGCTTTCAGTGCCCGCACCTCGTCCCGCAGCGCCCTGATCTCCTGCAGCAGCAGGTCGTCGTGCGTCGCGGCACGGGGTGCGGGCACGTGCTGGATGTCGGACTCCATCGCGCTGCACACGACGGCGATGAACAGGTTGAGCATCGTGAACGTGCCGACCATCAGGTAGCAGAGGAAGAAGATCCACGCGAGCGGCTGGTGCACCATCAGGTCGCGCATCACGTCCGACCAGCCGTCGCCGGTGGTGATCTGGAACAGCGTCAGCAGGGTCGAGCCGAGGTCGGCGAACCGCGGGTCGCCGGTGTCGCCGAACAGGTTGCTCGCGATCACGCCGCCGACGTAGAGCAGGAGCGTCAGCAGGCCGGTCAGCGAGATCAGGCCGGGCACCGACTTCACCAGCGCGGTGACGACCCGGCGCATGCTCGGCACCATCGCCACCAGCCGCAGCGCCCGCAGGATCCGCATCGACCGCAGCACCGACAGCGGCCCGGCGGCGGGCAGCAGCGCCACCGCGACGATGACGAAGTCGAAGACGTTCCAGGGGTCGCGGAAGAACCGCCAGCCGAACGCGTACAGCCGGGCGGCGAGCTCGGCGACGAAGATCGCGAGCGCCAGGTGGTCGATCGTGCTGAGCAGATCGCCGTTCTTCTCCACCAGGGACGGTGAGGTCTCGGCTCCCAGCGTGATCGCGTTGACGACGATCACGCAGATGATCATCCACTGGAACCGCGTGCTCTCGACTACCTCGCCGATGCGGGCGCGCAACGTCATGCCTCACAACTCCTTGCCAGGGGGACAAGGGCTCTATCGGCGTGCGCGGTGCCGAGCTGTTCACCCGGTGGTGTTGATCAGCTCCAGGCGGCTCGCGGTGCGGGCGAGGTCGAGTGAGTTGCCTCCGACGATCTCGTGGAGCGGGTGGTCACTCACCAGGGTCAGCCGGATGTCCTTGTCCACCAGCACGTCCACGACGTTCGCGAACCTCTGCTGTGCCTCGCGGTCAACCGTTTCGAGTCGCGGCACCGCCGTGATCACCCAGTCGTCGAACCGTTTCGCCAGTTCCAGGTAGTCCTGCGTCGACGTCGGCTTCTCGCACAGGTCACCGAAGTCGAACCAGAGCTGGTCGCCGGTGGTCTCCGGGGCTGTGGTGCAGATCGCGCCTGTCTCGAACCGCGACCTCGGACGGCCGCGCAGCAACCGGTAGTCAGGGCCGCCGGTCAGCTCGACGGCGTCCATGAGTTCCTTGACCAGCGCGATGCCCGGCAGGAAGAGGTCGTGGTACAGCGGGTTCGGCAGCAGCCCGTCCGGTGGGTAGTTGGACGTCGCGACGACCATCGTCCGGCTCGCTCGCAACGCCTCCAGCAGCCTGGTCATCAGCATCGCGTCGCCGATGTCGTGCAGGTGGAACTCGTCGAACGCCAGCACGTCCGCCCGCCCGATCAGCTCGTCGACGGCCTTCTTCACCGCACCGCGTTCGTGCAGCCTGGCCGAGATGCGGGCGTGCAGCTCCTGGAAGAACGCGTGGAAGTGCACGCGCCGCTTGCGTTTCGCCGGGAGCACCTCGAAGAACGCGTCCGCGAGGAAGCTCTTGCCACGGCCGACCGGCCCGTGCAGGTAGACACCCCGGCGCCGCTCCCCCAGCTCCTGGAGCCGCCCGATGGCCCGCAGCTGCGCCTCGTCGAGCTCGTATCCGCTTTTCACCACGTGTGCGCGAAGATCCACCATTACCCCCGCAGGCAGCCTACAAAGATCACCGGCCTGCCTGGTCCAGTGCGGCCTGCAGGGATTCGAGATATCCCTCACTGGTCACGGTCGCGCCGCTCACGGTGTCGATGTCCGCACTCTGCGCGTCGAGGGTCTCCTGCACGAGGATCGGCAACGCGCGCGCGTTGATCTGCTCGTCCTTGCGGTTGCCATCGGGGTATCGCGGCACGGTGACCGCGGTGATCTTGCCGCCGTCCACCGTGATCGCGACCTGCACCGGACCCCAGCGGGTGTCGACCGCAGGTCCGGTCACGGTGCCCGCGGACGACGCGAGCGGCTGAGTCGTCGCGGTCGTGGGCCCTGACAACGAAGTGCGGTACCCGAACAGGAGCACCAAGCCGGTGGCGGTGCCGATGAGCCAGATCAGAATTCGCGTCACCAGCTGAACTCCTCGACGTGGAACCGCTCTTCCGGCACACCCGCGGCGCTCGCGGCCCGGCGCACCGCTTCCGCCCATGGCGCGGGCCCGCAGACGTAGACGTCGCGCTCGGCGATGTCCGGCACCAGCTGCCGCAGCGCGGTCACGTCGTCGATCGGCGCCCAGCCGCCCAGCCACGACTTCGGCGACCGGCGGCGGCCGGGCAGATCGACGACACGCAGTCCGCGTTCGCGCGCCAGCACGTCCAACTCGCGCGCGAACAGCGGACGGTCCCGGAAGCGGTGCAACAGCACGGTTTCACCGGGCGCGTAGTCGAGCTCCTCGGCCAGCGCGCGCAACGGCGCCACCCCGACGCCCGCCCCGATCAACGCCACCCCTCGCCGGGTGCGCACCCGTTCGGTCAGCCTGCCGAACGGGCCTTCGAACAGCACCGGTGTGCCGGCAACCACCCCGTTCAGCTCCGCCCGCACGGTGATCCGCAGGCTGCGGCCGTCGGGCGCGGCGGACAGCGAGTACGGGTTGCCGCGCGTCCAGCCGCTGCGGTTCAGGAACCGCCAGCCGAGGAACTGCCCGGCCCGCACCGGGAGCCGGTCCAGGTCGCGCCCGGCCAGGTAGACCGAGACGACGTCGCCGCCCTCCGGCACCACCGACGTCACCCGCAGCCGGTGCCGGGCGCTGCGCCACAACGGCACCCCGATCCGCCATACCAGGATCCCGGTCGCGGCTGCCGCCCAGAGGCTCCACCAGTACACGGTGGCGGCGGCCGAGGTGAGGAACTCCTGGCCGGTCCACAGCTGGTGCGGCAACGCGAGTCCGACGCCGAGATAGCCGTAGAGGTGCAGCAGGTGCCACGACTCGTATCGCAGCTTCGCCCGCGCCGCCCGGATGCTCGTGACGACGGTGAGGATCAGGCACCCGGTGCCCGCCAGCGCGAGGAGCATCGCCGGGTAGTCCGTGGCGAGGTCCCAGAACTCCCCCGGCGTCCGCGTCAGATCACCGGCCGCGTAGCCCCACGTGATCAGCACCAGGTGGGCCAGCACGAGGTTGAACGAGGTGAAGCCGGCCCTGCGGTGCACCGCGACCAGCCGGTCCTGGCCGAACGCCCGTTCCAGCAGCGGCAACCGTGCCATCAGCAGCACCTGCACCAGCAGCAGATCCGAGCCGATCAGCCCGGTGAGCCTGCCGAGCGAGTTCAGGCCGGTCTCCCACACGCCGAGGTCGGTGATGCCGCCGCCGGCCGCCCACCAGTACGTGACGAGCAGCAGCCCGGCCCACAGCACCGCGGTGGCAACGACCCGTGCGCCCGCGTCAAGCGGACGTCTTCGCACGGGCGCAAGGGTCGCAGTCATTCCCTATGTCCCCTGGCCCGGCTGCTGGTCGTCCTGCTCACCCGGCGGAGTGCCGAACCTGCCGTCTCCCCTGCCCTGCCTGCCGCCGGGGAACTGGCCCTGGCCGGGCTGCTGGTCGTCCTGGCGCACCTGGTTCGTGCCGGTGTCGCTCACCGCGTGGCCCAGCGCGAACCCGCCGGCTCCGGTCAGCACCGCGAGGCCGAGCGCCCCGGCGATGATCGGCCCGGTGATCCGCCGTGCGGGCTTCACCTCCTGAACCGGTGGCTCCGCGGTGCCCGTGCTCGTAGCAGTGGTCGTGGCCGGGCCCGGCTCCCACCGGGATCCGCTGGGGCTGTTCGGGTCGGGTTCCATCAGGCGGCTCCTCGCTCTCGACCCGTCCCATCCTCAGCAACGAGCCTGAAGGCAGCAGCAGAGCCAGCTGTGAGCTACCTGAACCGCTTACGATCAGCGGCGTGAGCAATGTCGAGGCCGAGCCCGCGGAAGTCACCTGCACCTCGTCACAGCGTGGGTCTCTGCTGGGATCCGTCGAGGTCCTGGAGCCGCGGGACGTGCCGCTGGGCGGTCCGCGCGCGATGTCGGTGCGCCGTACGTTGCCGCAGAAGCAGCGTTCGCTCATCGGCGCGTGGTGCTTCTGCGACCACTACGGCCCCGACGAAGTCCGCATGGACGTGGCCCCGCACCCACACACGGGCCTGCAGACGGTCAGCTGGCTGTTCACCGGCGAGATCGAGCACCGCGACAGCCACGGCGTGCACGCGTTCGTGCGTCCCGGCGAGCTGAACCTGATGACCGGCGGCCGCGGCATCGCCCACTCCGAGGTGTCGACCGACGCCTCCACCGTTCTCCACGGCGTGCAGCTCTGGCTCGCCCTGCCCGACGCCCACCGCGACGCCCCGCGGAACTTCCAGCACTACGCCCCGCCGACCGTTCTTCTCGACGGCGTCTCGATACGCGTGTTCCTCGGCGAACTGGCCGGATCGACCTCGCCTGTGACCACGTTCACACCACTGCTCGGCGCGGAGATCGTGCTGCCCGCGGGGGCAACGATTTCGCTCGACGTGCTGCCCGAGTTCGAGCACGGCGTCCTGCTCGACACCGGCGACGTGACGTTCCAGGAGACCGCTCTCACCCCCGGCGCGTTGGGCTGTGCGGGCACCGGCCGCAGCACGCTGACCTTGTCTTCTCGCGACGGCGCAAGGGTTGTGCTGCTCGGCGGCGAGCCGTTCGGCGAGGAGATCGTGATGTGGTGGAACTTCGTGGGCCGCACCCACGACGAGATCGTCGCCTATCGAGACGAATGGCAGGCGGAGACCGACAGGTTCGGCCGCGTCGAGGGCTACGTCGGCGACCGCCTGCCCGCACCACCGCTTCCCGGTGGCCGCCTGCGTCCGCGTGGCAACCCTGCCTAGCGCTACGTCTCCTTCCGCATGACCATCGACTCCACCTCGTAGCCGTTGCTGCGGTACAGCCCGATCGCAGCCTCGTTGTCCCCGGCGACGTTCAAGCCCAGCGCCGTCTTGCCCTCGCGGGCGATGAGCGCCTCGGCGGCAGCGAGAATGGCGGACCCGTATCCGCGCCGCCTGTGCGGCTCGAAGACGTTGACGTCGTACAACCACGCCGACGTCGCCGTGCCCGAGACCTGCCCGGGGTCAGGGCCGATCCAAGCGTTCCCCACCGCCTCGCCGGACTCGTTCTCCGCCGTCACCAGGTGATGCCCGGCCGTGTCCAGGCCGTCGGGCAGGAACCTCGCGGTGCCGGGCGCACCCGTTGCAGCGCGAGCTCCTCCGGCATCACCCTGCCGAGCAGCCGCACCGACTCGGCCTCGCGATGTTCGGTGGCGGCGCGGTACTCGTCCGCCGTCATCCTCCGCAGTCTCACCTGGATGATCATGCGGCCATTCAAGCAGGGCTCATCACTTTGCGTGCCGAATTGGCTACACCACGGCTTCCATGTCGAAAGTCATACTTCAGGACCATTGAAAATCACGTTCTGATCGCTTTTCCTGAGCGAGGCATCCACGAAGGTTGCCACGCGTCTAAGGGGGCATGACGAACGTGACACGAGTGGGCGCCGAGTCCGTCTTCGCCTTCATCGCCCCGTCCGGGCGCCCCATGCCCGTCGAGGTCGAGCTCGGTTACCGCGCCGACGACCCGCACGCCGTGACCCTGACGTTCCGGATGGGACGCCAGGAGACGGTGTGGCTGGTCAGCCGCGACCTGCTCGCCGACGGTCTCATCACCACGGCCGGCGCCGGCGACGTGCGCCTCAAGCCGTACAACTCGACGACCGCCGTGCTCGAACTGCGTTCCGACGTGTCGCACGCGGTCTTCCACGTGCGCTCCTCCGAGCTGCAGGAGTTCCTCAACTCCACCTACGACGTGGTCGCCCCCGGTCACGAGAACGACCACTTCGACTTCGAGGCCGAGCTGCGCAAGCTGCTCGACTGAGCTGACTAGCTGACGCCGTTGCGGATCGCGGTCGCGTACTGCTGCGCGGTCCCCTGGGCAGAGCACTTCTTCATGTCGTCGTAGAGCCACATGAAACCGCCGACGATCCCGGCGGAGTTGCGCCACGACCGCATCTTGCTCTGGACCGTCGCGGGCGAGTCACCCGACGAGCACCCCGAGCCGTTCTTGCTCCACAGCCCGGGATCCACCTTCATCCCGAGCGCCGAGTTCCACGTGGCCGGGTTGTTGCCGGACCCTCCCGCGTACCCCTGCAGGTACACGCGGTCGACGATCGTGCCGCCGAGGTTGTTCTTGAGGCTCGCCCAGAACGACTGGTTCGTGTACGGCGCCAGCGTGAACTTCGAGTACCCCAGCCCGACGGCCATCCGCGCGAACGCCGCCGTCGGACCGACCTGGTAGAACGACTCGTCGTCGTTGTTGATCGCGTCGGCGCCCGTGGCGGTCTTCAAGGCCTGGAAGTTGCGGTACAGGATGCTCGACGGGCCGGTGCCCTGCGAGCTGATCAGCTTCGAGATGTTCTCCCAGTCCGGCACCGCCCAGGCCCCGATCGACACCTCGATCCGGTTGACCGACGTGGGTGCCTGCTTGAGCGTCCGCAACCGCGCGGGCCAGCCTGCGTCGCCGACGTACCGGCCGTTCTGCACGACCGGGATGTCGTTGTAGACGAGGTCGCCGTTGGCGTGGACGTGGAAGCTCCAGAGGATCACGGTGGTGAACCCGGAGGCGCGCAGGGTGTTCATCACGGCCTGGCCGTCGGCGTAGAACGGGCCGCCGCCGTAGATCGCCGACCGAGACGCCTGTTGTGCGGTGGCCGGAGCGCTGAACGCACAGAGTGCGAGCACGACGGCGAGGAGAGCGGGGAGCAGGGGCCGCCTCATCACGAATGTCCCTTCGTCAGGCGGCGGCCTGCTCCCCAACATAGCGAGCCGGTCAGTAGCCGTAAATGAGGTCGTAGGCCAGCTGCGGGTCGAACTTGCCGGCTTCGACGTTCGGTGCCTTGCCGCACTTGCCGTCCGAGTCGCCGGGCACCTTGACCCACAACAACATCTCCGCGCCACCACCGGTGCGGGCCGTGGTGCCGAGCTTGCGGCCACCGGGGTTGCACCACTCACCGTTGTGCCCGTTGCCGTTGCGGCTGGTGTCGATCACGTACGGCTTGGTGTAGCCGGGCAGGTTGCCGCTGACGTCGTTGCCGTACGCCGTCGAGGCGGCCGTGGTGTGGTAGTTCGAAACGTTGATCGAGAAGCCGCGCACGTTGCGCACGCCGGCCGCGTCGAGCCTGGTCGCCATGGTGTTCGCCGGGACCCACTGCGCGTTGCCCGCGTCGAGGTAGGCCCACGTGTTGGGCGCCTTGGCCTTGAGCTGCTCGGTGGCGTACCTGATCATCGCCGTGCGCTCGGCGATCTTGGCGTTGTCCAGGCAGTTGAAGTCGGCCAGCGAGTCCGGCTCGATCACCACGACCGCGGGCCGGGTGCCGATGCCCTCGGCGAACTTGGAGATCCACGCCCGGTAGGCCTCGGGCGTGCCCGCGCCGCCGCCGGAGTGGCCGCCGCACGCGTCCCGGCCGGGAATGTTGTAGGCGACCAGGACGGGCAGCTTGGAGCCGGTCCTGCCGACATACGCGCTGGTGGCAGCCTTGATGTCGCCGCTCCAGGCGCCGAACCAGCGGGCGATCGGCCTGGTCGAGATGTTCGCCTTGATCGCGGGCTGACGGCCGTCGCTCGCGTGGTCGCGCACCCACACGGCGGGGTTGGAGTCCGGGTCGACGTAGAAGCCGTCGGTCAGGCTGACGGGGCTGGCGGCATGGGCGGCCGGGGCGGCGGCGACGACGGCCAGCAGGACCAGCGCGAGTGCTCTCATCATGCTCGCAGGCTGGCGTGCGGCGCTTAAGGGGTGGTTAGCCGCGGTTGAATCGGCAGGCTGCCGCAGGGGTCCCCCCGGGCTGAGATCCCCTCGCATCCCAACCTACTCGGCGGCACCGACAATTCCGGACGGCAGCGGCACGCCTCAGCGCGGCTTCACGGCGCGATCAGGCCCGACTGGATCGGCAACAGCGGAGCCACCACACTCGCGAACGCACCACTCCGCGCGATTCCGCCCACCGGCCCCAGGAACGGCGTGCCGGCGTCCAAGGCGTCGGGCAGGCGAGCGTAGGCCGCCCACCGTTCGTCCCACGCCTGGATCACGTCGAGGTGACCGCCGGGGAGGAACCGGGTCAGGTGCACCCCTGCGACCTGCCCGGTGTTCCCCAGCAGCGGGAGCAGCCGGAAGCCGCCCTCTCGCCGCAACCTCTCGATCAGCTCCGCGCTGTCCATCTCACTGTCACATTCCCATTTGGGCAGCCAACTCGGTGCTCGCGCGGTAAGCCTTGACGGCCTGATCGCGCTCGGCATCAGTCCACCCGAGCGGACCCGCGATCAGATCAGCGACCTGCTCGGCCACGGACGCGCCGAAGTCCAGGTGCTCCATGGAGATCCGCGTGCGACGAGCCAGCACGTCTTCGAGGTCCAAGGCGCCCTCGTGCGTCACCGCGTAGACGAACTCCGCCGCCAGATAGCCCGCGACTTCAGAGGCCAACGAAGGATCCTGTGCGATCAGGGCCAGCACGTCCGAGATCGCCGAGCCGTAACGCCTCAGCAGACGCTCCACAGTGGACGTGGGCAGGCCGGACTCGGCGGCGACTCGAGTCCGGTCCGCCCACAGCTCTTGGTAGCCGACCGCGCCGCACAACGGCAGCCGGGCGGTCAGCGACGGGGCGACCGCGCGGCCCAGACCGGCGACGGCCGAGTTCACGACGTCCGCGGCCATGACGCGGTAGGTCGTGTACTTGCCGCCGGCGATCACGAAGAAACCCGGTTCCGGTTGTGCCACCGCGTGTTCACGGGAGAGCTTGGACGTGTCGCCGGACGCGCCGTCCAGCAGCGGCCGCAGACCCGCATAGGTACCAACGACGTCGTCAACGGAGATGGGCGCGCGCAACACGGCGTTGACGTGGTCGAGGATGTAGGAAACGTCCTCGGAAGTAGCGGAAACAGCAGCCGGGTCGCCGGAGTAGGGCGTGTCCGTGGTGCCGACGATCCAGTAGGCGCCCCAGGGAATCACGAACAGCACCGACTTCTCGGTCTTCGTGATCAGCCCGCCGTCGAGCTGGATCTTCGAGCGGTCGACGAGAACGTGCACACCCTTGGACATCCGCACGTGGAACGGCGGCGTGCCCGGCGAAAGGGAGTTCAGCGAGTCGGTCCACACACCGGTCGCGCTGATCACCCGCCGGGCGCGCACCTCGACGACCGAACCGTCCACCTCGACCTGGGCACCGGAAACCCGGCCACCGGACCGCGTCAAGGACGTCACCCGAGCCCGCGACACCACCGTGGCGCCGTGCTGGGCGGCGGTGCGCACGAGGGTCAGGACGAGACGCGCGTCGTCCATTTGCGCGTCGTAGTAACGAATCGCACCGGCGAACTTCGACACGTCGAGAGACGGTCCGACCTGAGCCATCCGGGAACGGGACAGGTGCCGGTGCATGGGCACCGCACCCGCGCCACCCATCGTGTCGTACAGCAGCACGCCCGCGCCGACGTAGGCGCGCTCCCACTGCTTCTCCAGCGGGAAGAGGAACGGCACCGGCCGCACCAGGTGCGGTGCGAGCCGGCGCAGCAGCAGGCCGCGTTCCTTCAGAGCTTCCCGGACCAGCTTGAACTCCAGCTGTTCCAGGTACCGCAGCCCGCCGTGGACGAGCTTGCTGGACCGGCTCGACGTGCCCGCCGCCCAGTCGTGTGCTTCGACCAGCGCGACGGAGAGGCCTCTGGACGCGGCATCGAGAGCAGCGCCCGCGCCGACCACACCACCTCCGACCACGAGCACGTCGAACTCCGTGTTGCCCAATGCGGCAACAGAGTCAGCACGCCGAACCGGATCCAGCCTTGCGAACACCTTCAGCTCCTAAGAAAGAAACCAGACTCAGCGGACGTCGGAGTCGACCCAGTCGAACGACTTGGTGACTGCCTTCTTCCAGTTGCGGTACTCGCGCTCGCGCTCGTCGGCGTCCAGCTCGGGCGTCCAGCGCTTGTCCTCTGCCCAGTTGGCGCGCAGCTCGTCCAGCGACGACCAGTAGCCGACCGCGAGACCGGCGGCGTACGCGGCACCGAGAGCGGTCGTCTCGGCGACGACCGGACGCACCACCGGAACGTCGAGAACGTCCGCCTGGAACTGCATCAGCAGCTCGTTCTGGACCATGCCGCCGTCGACCTTCAGCTCGGTCAGCGGCACACCGGAGTCGGCGTTCATCGCGTCCAGCACCTCACGGGTCTGGAACGCCGTCGCCTCCAGCACGGCACGCGCCAGGTGGCCCTTGTTCACGAACCGCGTGAGGCCGACGACCGCGCCACGAGCGTCCGCCCGCCAGTACGGCGCGAAGAGACCCGAGAACGCGGGCACGAAGTACGCGCCACCGTTGTCCTCAACGGAACGAGCGAGCGTCTCGATCTCCGGCGCGGACGAGATGATGCCGAGGTTGTCGCGCAGCCACTGCACCAGCGAACCGGTGACCGCGATCGAGCCTTCCAGCGCGTACACCGGAGCCTCGTCGCCGATCTTGTAGCAGACCGTCGTGAGCAGACCGTTCTTCGACGCGACCTTCTCCGTGCCCGTGTTCAGGAGCATGAAGTTGCCGGTGCCGTAGGTGTTCTTCGCGGTGCCGGGCTCGTAGCAGGCCTGGCCGAACGTCGCGGCCTGCTGGTCGCCGAGGATGCCCGCGATCGGCACGCCCTTCAGCACCCCGCCGGGGCCGCCGTTGCCGTAGACCTCCGAGGAGGAACGGATCTCCGGCAGCATGGACACCGGAATGCCCATCTCGCCGGCGATCTCGGCGTCCCACTGCAGCGTGTCGAGGTCCATCAGCATGGTCCGCGACGCGTTGGTGACGTCCGTGGCGTGCACACCGCCGTTGGGGCCGCCGGTGAGGTTCCACAGCGTCCACGTGTCGGTGTTGCCGAACAGCAGGTCGCCCGCCTCGGCACGCTCGCGGGCGCCCTCGACGTTGTCCAGGATCCAGCGGATCTTGGGGCCGGAGAAGTAGGTCGCCAGCGGCAGGCCGACCTTCGCCTTGTAGCGCTCCGCACCGCCGCCGAGAGCACCGAGCTCCTCGACGATCGCCTGCGTGCGGGTGTCCTGCCAGACGATCGCGTTGTAGACGGGCTCGCCGGTGTTCTTGTCCCACACCACCGCGGTCTCGCGCTGGTTGGTGATGCCGACGGCGGCGAGGTCACCGGTGTTCAGGTCGGCGGCGGAGAGCGCCTGGCCGATCACGAACCGGGTGTTCTCGGAGATCTCCACCGGGTTGTGCTCGACCCAGCCCGCGCGCGGGAAGATCTGCTCGTGCTCCTTCTGGCCGACGGAGACGATGGAGCCGCTGTGGTCGAAGATGATCGCCCGCGTGCTGGTCGTGCCCTGGTCGACGGCGAGAACGTACTGCGTCATCGAAACTGTCCTTTCAGGATGGTCAGAACACGCGTCAGAACACGATTGAGGCGACGACACCGGCGATGGCACCGCCGACGAGCGGGCCGACGACGGGGATCCAGGAGTAGCCCCAGTCCGAGTCCTTCTTGCCAGCCAGATCAGTGTTGGCAGCCTCGCCGTCGGTGCCCTTGTACGAGAGCGGCAGCAGGGCGTGCGCGATGCGCGGGCCGAGGTCGCGGGCCGGGTTGATCGCGTAGCCGGTGGGTCCACCGAGCGAGGCGCCGATACCGACGACCAGCAGCGCCGCGGCCAGCGGGCCGAGCTGCGAGGGCGTCTTGGCGAACGCGAGGATCACGAAGACCAGGACGAACGTGCCGATGACCTCGCAGACGAGGTTCCAGGCGTAGCTGCGGATCGCCGGGCCGGTGGAGAAGACGGCCAGCTTGAGGCCCTCGTCGGGCGTCTCGTCGAAGTGCGGCTTGTACGCGAGCCACGCCAGCACGGCGCCGAGGAACGCGCCGAGGATCTCACCGGCGAAGTACACGACCGTCGAGCCGAAGCCGACAGGAACACCAGGGGCGTACTCGGCCGCACCGCTGGTCAGAATGCCGACGGTCACCGCCGGGTTGAGGTGCGCGCCCGACTTGTAGGCGACGTACACACCGGCGAAGACACCGAGGCCCCAGCCGAAGTTGATCAACAGCCAGCCGCCGTCGAAACCCTTCGACTTGGCGAGCAGCACGTTCGCCACCACACCCGCACCCAGCAACAGCAGGACGCCCGTACCGAGCACCTCGCTGAGGAACACTGACCCGAGACCCACGCTGGCCTCCCATTCGTCCTTGAACGGCTGATCACCCGCTGGTGATTGAGGCGGAACGTAATGAGCCAGGTCACGTCTGCTCAACGGGCACGTTTCGACAATGTCGACACCTGCGTGGCACGGACGTGTGACCACTCGGTCACTCTGCGCTAAAACCGCGGTTTTCCAGGGGTTTTACGACAGCGCTCCAGGTCATCGGAGGTGCGGAGCTGTTCGACATTGCCGACACGGGTCGTCTCAATTACGTTTGCCGCCGTGCCGGGACCCATCCAGTCGATCGAACGCGCCGCAGCCGTGCTGCGGCTGCTCGCGCGTGGCTCCGGCCACCACGGTCTCACCGAGATAGCCGACTCGCTCGGTCTCGCGCGCGGCACCGCGCACGGGATTCTCCGTACGCTGCAACGGGTCGAGTTCGTCGAGCAGGACCAGGCGACGGGCCGCTACCGGCTCGGCGCGGCCCTGCTGCACCTGGGAACGTCCTACCTCGACGCGAACGAGCTGCGTTCCCGATCGATCAACTGGGCGGACACGCTGGCCGCGCGCTCCGGCCAGGAGGTCCGCATCGGCATGCACCACGACGGCGCCGTGCTCGTCGTGCACCACGTTTTTCGGCCGGATGACTCCGTGCAGACCCTCGGCATCGGTGCGATGCTTCCCTTGCACGCGACGGCACTGGGCAAGGTGCTGCTCGCCTACGACCCGGACCTGTCGGCGGCCGCACGCCGGCGGGAGCTGACGTCGTTGACGCGCAGGACGATCACGCGCACCCAGGCGCTGGAACGGGTGCTGACCGAGGTGCGCGCGCAGGGCTGGGCGGGTGAGGCCGAGGAGTACATGCCGGGTGAAGCGAGCATCGCCGCGCCCATCCGCATTCCGGGCGGCCTGGTCGTCGGCGCGATCGGGATCTCCGGCCCGGCCGACCGCCTCTGCGACTCCGCCGGACGGCCGCGCGCGACGCTGGTGAAGCAGGTCGCCCAAGCCGCCGAGTCCGTAACCACGTCCCTGGTCGACGAGAACTGAAAGGCGCGCCGTGCAACGGTTCGTGATGGCGATCGACCAGGGGACGACGTCGACGCGCTGCATCCTGTTCGACCAGAACGCCCGGCTGGTCGCGGTCGCGCAGCGCGAGCACCGGCAGTACCACCCGCGGCCGGGTTGGGTCGAGCAGGACGCCGTGGAGATCTGGCGCAACGTCGACCGGATCATGCCGCAGGCGTTGCGGCAGGCCGGGATCACCGCCGAGCAGGTGGTGGCGCTGGGCATCACGAACCAGCGCGAGACGTTCGTGCTGTGGGACCGGCACACCGGGGTCCCGGTCGGGCGCGCGATCGTCTGGGAGGACATCCGGACCGAGGAACTCGTTGCGCAGCTGGAGAAGCAGCCGGGCATCGAGGAAGTTCGCGAACGCTGCGGCCTGCCCTTGGCGACCTACTTCTCAGCGCCTTCGTTGCGCTGGATGCTCGACAACGTGGCCGGTTTGCGCACTCGTGCGGAGCGTGGCGACGTCCTGTTCGGCACGATGGACACCTGGCTGATCTGGAACCTCACCGGCGGCGTCAACGGCGGCCTGCACGTCACGGACGTGACCAACGCGTCGCGGACCATGCTGATGAACCTCTCGACGCGGCAATGGGATCCGATGCTGCTGGACTTCTTCGGGGTGCCCGCGGCGATCCTGCCGGAGATCCGTCCGTCGACCGAGATCTCCGGCACGACCACGCGCGTGGTGCCGGGCATCTCGATCACGGCGGCGCTGGGTGACCAGCACGCGGCGTTGTTCGGCCAGACGTGCTTCGAGAAGGGCTCGATCAAGGGCACCTACGGCACCGGCGGCTTCCTGTTGATGAACACCGGCAACGAGCTGGTGCGGTCGAAGCACGGGCTGCTGACGACGATCGGCTACCAGATCGGCGGCGAACCGGCGTACGCGCTGGAGGGCTCGATCGCCGTCGCCGGGTCGCTGGTGCAGTGGTTCCGCGACAACCTCGGGCTGATCCACTCCGCGCCCGAGATCGAGACGCTGGCGCGCACGGTCGAGAACAACGGCGGCTGCTACATCGTCCCGGCGTTCTCCGGACTCTTCGCGCCGCACTGGCTCGCGCAGGCACGCGGGCTCGTCGTCGGGCTGACCTCGTACATCAACAAGGGGCACCTGGCGCGGGCGGTGCTGGAGGCGACCGGCTGGCAGACGCGCGAGGTCGTCGACGCGATGAACGCCGACCTCGGGGTACCGACGCCGGTGTTGAAGGTGGACGGCGGGATGACCGCCGACCACCTGTTGATGCAGTTCATCGCGGATGTGCTGGACATCCCGGTGACGCGGCCGCTGGTCGCGGAGACCGTGTCACTGGGCGCCGCTTATGCCGCGGGACTCGCCGCCGGATATTGGCCGGACCTGGAAGGCCTCCGCCGCAACTGGCACCTGGCCGCGCGCTGGAACCCGGCAATGGATGCCCACCACCGCGAAAACGAGTACGCGAACTGGAAGCGGGCCGTGGAACTCACCTTCGCCTGGGCCCGCTCCACCCCCTCCACTTAGGACTTTTGACGTCTGCGAGTACCACCAACTGCGAGTTGGTAGTACTTGCAGACGCCGTAAAGCGCTAGGAGCGCTGCTTCCTGACCCAGGCGGCCACGTCGTCCGCCTCGATCGGCAGCGCGTCGGAGAGGATCTCCGCGCCGGTCGAGGTCACCACGAGGTCGTCCTCGATGCGCACGCCGATGCCGCGCAGCTCCGGCGGCAGCGTCTCGTCGTTCGGGTGGAAGTACAGGCCGGGCTCGACGGTCAGCGCCATGCCCCGCTCCAGGATGCCCATCTGGTAGGTCTCCACGCGGGCGTCGGCGCAGTCGTGCACGTCCAGGCCGAGGAAGTGGCCGGTGCCGCAGACGATGTACCGCCGGTGGTGCTGACCGGCCGGGTCGAGCGCCTTGTCGACGCTGACCGGCAGCAGGCCCCAGTCGTGCAGGCCTTCCGCGAGCACGCGCATCGCGGTGTGGTGGAAGGCGCTGTAGTCGTTGCCCGGCTTGACTTCCGCCAACGCCGCCACGTGCGAGGCGTGCACGAGGTCGTAGACCTGGCGCTGGGCCGCGGAGAACTCGCCGCCCACCGGGAACGTGCGGGTGACGTCCGCGGTGTAGAGCGACTTCATCTCGACACCGGCGTCGAGCAGCAGCAGGTCGGCGTCGTGCACGCGGCCGTCGTTGCGCGTCCAGTGCAGCACCGGGGCGTGGTGGCCGGCCGCGACGATCGAGGTGTAGCCCGGACCGTTGCCCTCCGTGCGCGCGCGACGGTCGAACGTGCCCTGCAGCCAGCGCTCTCCCCCGCCGCGCACGGCCTGGCCGAGCTCCATGGCGACGTCCGCGAAGCCCATGACCGACGCGTCGACGGCCTGGCGGAGCTGGTCGATCTCCCAGTCGTCCTTGATGCGCCGCAGTTCCGAGAGCGTGGTGCGCAGCTCGTCGCTGTGCGAGCCGGTGAGCGCGTCCAGCAGCGGGTCGACACCCTTGGCGGTGAGCGTCTCGGGGTGCCGGCCGCGCAGGGCGTGCGCGAGGTCTTCGAGCGGGCGGGCCGTGATGTTCAGCGCCTCGCCCCACTCCTTCGGCCCGGCCGCGGCGCCGATCCAGAACGGGCTGCGGTCGGCGTCACCGAAGAAGTCGACGCTGTGCGGTTCCGACGGCACCGGCACGAACAGCGTGGCGTCCTCATCGGACAGCACCAGCACCGCGCCCTCGACCTGACACCCGGTCAGCCACACGAAGTCGCTGTCCGCGCGGAACTCGTGGAACGTGTCGTTGGACCGGACGTGCGCCCTTCCCGCCGCGAGCGCGATCCGCTTGCCCGGAAGTGCTGCGACGAGCCTGGCGCGATGGGCCTGGGCCGCCTCCGCGGTGCCCGCGGGGAGGTCGACGTGGTCGTCCCACTTCCCCCAGCCGTCGCGGATGTGGGTGCGGAAACCGTCCGCGTCGACCAGTTTCGCCATGTCACGGCGTGTCCGAGCCAATTCCGGTCCTCTCGGGATCGTGTTTCCCTCCAGCCTCCCTGCGAACGGAGGGAGTCCGCCAATCCGGATCGGGGATAGCCTCAGCCTATGGAACTGGAGATCCGGCACCTGCGCGCCGTCTGCGCCATCGGCGACGCGGGCAGCCTCTCGCGCGCGGCGACCCAGCTGGGCATCTCCCAACCGTCCCTGACGACGCTGCTGCAACGCGTCGAGCGCCTGGTCGGCGGCAAGCTGTTCGAACGCGGCCGGGCCGGTGCCGTTCCTACCGCCTTGGGCGCGCAGATGCTGCAGCGGGCCCGGTTGTTGCTGGTGGAGCTGGAGGCGTTCGGCTCGGACATGGCCGGGCGGGGCGGCCCGATCCGGTTCGGGTCGGTGCACATGGAGTGCGTGGCGGCGCTCTTCTCCCGTCTGGAGGAGGCCCTGGACGACGTCACGCTGGTCGTTGACCCGTCGTCGACCGGGCTGGCACTGGCGTTGGCGAACGGGCACCTGGACGCGGCGGTGATCGCGGTCGACGAGGAGGGCGACCTCGGGCTGCCGCGCGGCGTCGGGCAGCGGATCGTGGTGCCTTGGGTTCCGGTCTACATCGCTCTTCCCGCAGGTCATCGGCTTGCTTCAGCCCCTGAAGTGGAGTTGGCGGAGTTGGCCGATGAGGCGTGGGTCGGGCCACCTGGGGCCGAGGACGGGTCGTTGACGACGCTGCGGGCGGCTTGCCGGGCGGTGGGGTTCGTGCCGCGGATCCGGTTCGAGGTGCCGAGCGGTGCCGGGCGGCAGCTGATCGCGGCGGGCAAGGCCGTGCAGCTGGTGGAGCCGACGTCGCAGGGCGGTCCGGGGGTGGCGGTGCGGCCGCTGGCGGGGGCGCCGATGCGGATGCGGCTGGTCTTCTGCTGGCGGCGGGAGCGGCTGACCTGGGAGCAGGCCAGCCGCGTGTTCGCCGAGGTGCTGGGGGCCTATTCGGAGCAGGCGATGGCGAGCGAGGTGTTCCGGCCGTGGTGGGAACAGAGGGCGTTCACAGCGAGCTGAGCCACGCGCGCCAGTCGTTGTCGTAGCGCGTCCCGATCACCCGCGTGACGTGGTCGCGGGCACCCGCCCAGTCACCCACGCGGTAGTCCGCCAGCACAGCGGCGACGTCGGCCGGGTGCTTCTCGACGAGGTAGCGGACCGCGAGGTAGCCCCAGTTGTAGACGCGTTTCGTGTCGTGGTCGTAGGTCGTGTCGAAGAGCGCGCTCAACGGGTAGGTCTGCTTCTTCGCCTCCGCCAGCGCGTCGGTGTAGACCTCGTCGCGGTAGGTGTAGGACACGTACTCGGCGAACCCCTCGACCCACCACACCGTCGGCGTGGTCATGTTCTCGTCGAAGTCGCCGTGCATGTCGAACCGGCCGTCGAGGTAGTGGGTGTACTCGTGGTTGAGGTTCCAGATCGCGAACGACGGCAGCCAGTCGGCCTCGTGCGCGATGAACCGGGCCTGGTTCTTGGCCGGGTCGCCTTCCAGGTACATGCCGCCGTTGTTGGTGGAGATGTCGAACAGCACACCCGCGTACGTCCGGTAGTCGTTGCTGGTGTTGAAGACCACGACTTCGAGCGACGTGTTCTGGTCGCCCGCGACGGGTCCGGCGTCGTGCACCAGGCCGTGGAAGACGGCGTCCTGGGCGGCCAGCGAGCTGCACGTCTGGCGGAGCTGGGCGCGGGTCAGCTGCTGGGCGCGAATCTTCAGCGTCGAGCTGCAGGTGTGCCGGACGGTGAGCACGCGGCGGTCGATCGTCGCGCGGAAGTCGCAGGTGCCGTAGCGGCGGCAGTTCGCCTTGTCGTACCAGTCGACCATCTCGGCGACGCCCACCCACAGCGGGGCGAGCGTGCCGACGACGTCACCGCGGCCGGCCAGGTCCACGAGCAGCGGGCGGACCAGCGGGGCGATGTCGTCGTGCTGCAGGAACCTGCCGAGCTCGCGGGTCGCGTTGGTGACCAGGTAGGCGCGGCCGGTGCCGAAGAGGTCCAGGTGCCGCACCACGAACCGGCGCAACGCCCGCAGGATCTCCGGCTCGGCCTTCACGGCGGCCAGGAACTCCGGGGAGCTGTGGCCGTAGTAGAGCATGATCATGCCGGCGTGCACGGTGGCGTCGTCGGCGCTGGTGTAGTTGTCGAGCACGCGGGTCAGCGCGCGCAGTTCGGCCGGGTAGTCGGTGACGGCCGCGGCCTGGATGGTGTTCCCGGGCACCGGGTGCAGGATGTTCCTGGCGACCTCGGGTGGCAGCAGGGGGCTGTTCGGCGAACCTTGAGGGGCGGCCTGCGCCGCGGTGGGTACGAGAAGTCCGGCCAGCAGAGCCAGGACGAGGGCGACTAATCGCATCGGTGTCCTCCGCAGGGGATGTGAGGTGCTGAGGAGCGTCACACCGCGCGGAGACCCGCGAACATCGCTTCCGTTCATAGCTCGCTGCTATGGACAACCTTGTCATCCTGTCCTGCTTGTCCTCTTGACCGGCAAACGATCAACCCCCAAAGCTGTGTGCGGGCGCCTTGATCCGCATGGAGAGTTGATGTCGCACGAGGTCATCGATCTTGCGCTGAACCGCCCCGTTTCCGCTTCTTCCTCCGCCTACGCCGCCACTCCCCCGCAGTTCGTCACCGATGGCCTGCAGCAGGCCGGCGTGCGCGGCTCCGGCTGGCGTGCGGCCGGTGGCGACCCGCAGTGGGTGGTCGTCGACCTGCAGGGACTCTGCGAGGTCTCGTCGTTCGTGCTGGTCTTCGAGGCGAAGCCGGGCGATCCGACGTTCGTGCCGGTACCGAGCTACCAGCCGCGCGACGACACGACCGGCGTGGAGATCCTGTCGGCCGCCGCGCTGGCGTTCCACCTCGAGGTCAGCACGGACAACCGGACGTGGCGCGAGGTCTACCGGGGCGCGGAAACCCGGATCCAGCTGGAGAAGCCCGTCCGCGCGCGCTACGTCCGCCTGACGGGAACCCGCCGGTCGAACGACAACCCGTTGGGGCTCAACGGTTTTCAGATCTACGGCACGTCCGGCGAGCGGCCTGAGGTCAGCGGCTGGACCGACTGGTGCAGCACCGGCAAGGTCCCTGCCTTGCAGCCCGGACCGGACAACACCGTCGAGCTGAACTCCGGCTGGCACCTCACGATGGACGACTTCGCGCGCACTTCCGACGGTGCCGCGCTGGCCCGGTCCGGTGTGGACACTTCGAAGTGGCTGGACGCAACGGTTCCGGGCACCGTGCTGACGTCACTGGTCGACCAGGGCCACTTCCCGGACCCCGCCGCCGCCATGCACAACATGGAGATCCCGGAAGCGCTGTCGCGGCACTCGTGGTGGTACCGCCGCACGTTCCCGTCGCCGGAGAACTTCGCGGGCCGCAAGGTGTGGCTGGAGCTCGACGGCGTGATGCAGCACGCCGAGATCTGGCTCAACGGCACGAAGATCGGCGACGTGACGAACCCGTTCATCCGCGGCTCGTTCGACATCACCGACGCTGTGCAGAGTTCGGGCGAGCAGGTGCTGGCGTTGCGGCTGAACCCGATGAAGCACCCAGGCAGCCCGACGGACAAGGGCAGCGACGGCGGCGCGTTCCCGAACTCCGGCCGCCTCCACCTCGACTCGCCCACCTACCTGTCGATCTCCGGCTGGGACTGGATGCCCGCCGTGCGCGACCGCGGCACCGGCATCTGGGACCACATCCGGCTGCGCGCCACCGGTGCCGCGGTCTTCGGTGATCCGCGGGTGGTGACAACGTTGTCCGCCGACCACCAGTCCGCGGACATCACGATCAGCGTGCCCGTGCGCAACACCTCCGCCTCTCCCCTGCCGGTCACGGTGCGGGCGGCGTTCTCCGGTGTGAAGCTCGCCAAGGCCGTGACTTTGGAACCCGGCGTCACCGAAGTCGCTCTCGGCACGCACACGATGGCCGACCCGAAGCTGTGGTGGCCCAACGGGTACGGCGACCCGTACCTGCACGAAACGGTCCTGACGGTGACCGCGAAGGGCGCTGAGAGCGACAAGCGGACCACGCACTTCGGCATCCGCGAGTTCTCCTACGAGCACGAGCCGTTGAAGATCCGCGTGAACGGCGTGCCGATCTTCTGCCGCGGCGGCAACTGGGGCTTCGACGAGCTGCTGCGCCGCATGCCGGCCGAGCGCCTGGACAACGTGATCGCGCTGCACCGCGACATGAACTTCACGATGATCCGCAACTGGATCGGCAGCAGCAACCGCGACGAGTTCTTCGCCGCCTGCGACCGGCACGGCATCCTGGTGTGGAACGACTTCTGGATCGTCGGCGAGTTCACCGACGACATCCCGGGTTACCTCGACACCGCGCGCGACACCGTGACCCGTTACCGCCACCACCCGAGCATCGTGGTGTGGTGCGGTGCCAACGAAGCCTCGCCACCGCCGAACACGGACGCGGGGCTGCGCGAGATCGTGGCCGAGCGGCACACCGGCGTCCACTACCAGAGTCACTCTGCGGACGGCAGCGTGTCCGGCCACGGCCCTTACCACTGGGTCGAGCCGGCGAAGTACTTCGACCCCACCACGTACGACACCGCCGACTTCGGCTTCCACACCGAGATCGGCATGCCGGCCGTGCCGGTGGCCGAGACCATGCGCAACCTGGCCGGGAGCGAGGTGGCGTGGCCGATCGGCGACGTCTGGTACGCGCACGACTGGTGCGCCAACGGCAACCAGCGGCCGCAGCTCTACCAGGCCGCGATCGACGAGCGGCTAGGTGCTTCTGCCGGGCTCGACGAGTTCTGCCGCAAGGCGCAGTTCGTGAACTACGAGAACATGCGGGCGATGTTCGAGGCCTGGAACGCTCATCTGTGGGACGACGCTTCGGCGTTGCTGCTGTGGATGTCGCATCCGGCCTGGTACTCCACGGTGTGGCAGACCTACGACTACGACATGGACGTCAACGGCACGTACTTCGGCGCGAAGAAGGCGTGCGAGCCGCAGCACGTCCAGGCCTCTTCGGACACTTGGCAGGTGATGGTTCTCAACCACACCACGGGTCTTCTGCGCGGCCGGGTCGAAGCTTCCGTGCACGCACTGTCCGGTGAGGTGTTGAGCACGCAGAACGCTGCCGTCGAGGTCGGCCCGTCCGCGAAGGCGCCGTTGTTCCCGGTGACGCCGCACTCGTCCGCCTTGCACCTGGTGCGGTTGCGGCTGTTCGACGGGGACCAGCTCGTCTCCGAGAACACCTACTGGCGTTATCGCGCGCCTTCGGACATGCGGGGCTTGAACCTGGTGGACCGCACCGAGGTCTCTCTGGATGCCGGGAGTGTTCGGCGTGCTGGCGACCAGCGCCGAGTGACCGTGAAGGTGCGCAACACCGGCGAGGTCGTCGCGGCGATGACCCGGCTCGGTCTGCGTGATCGGCACTCCGGCCGGCGCGTGCTGCCGACGATCTACAGCGACAACTACCTGTGGCTGCTGCCCGGTGAGACCCGCGAGATCACGCTGTCGTGGCACAAGCGCGATCTTCCGTCCGAGCAACCTCGCGTGACCGTCGAGGCCTACAACGCCTAGTCCGGCTTCTTCGGCTCCGCGAACAGCAGGTGCCGCACGTGCGCGTCGCCCTTGGCGAGCGCACGTGCGGCTTCCTGGTTCTGCTGGTCCACGACCGTGCCGCGCTCGATGTGCTGCCGCAGATGCTCCTGCCACGTCGCCACGGTGAACGTCTCCAGGAACGTCTCGGGCTTCTCCGTGTCGCGGAACAGCCCCCACATCGTCGCGCCCGTGCGTCGCCTGGCCCTGCCGACCTTCTGCATGGCCTCGACGAAGTCGTCCTCGTTCTCCTTCGCCACCGGCCACTCCACCGTGACCAGCACGGGTCCGGCGTCGGTGTCGTCGATCTCGGGTGGTGCGTCCCAGTACGTCGCCGGGCTGATGTCGAGCGAGCGGTCCAGCAGCGGCAACCACTTCGAGGCGGCCAGAACTGCCACGGCCATCGCCGCCGCGGGCACGATCATGGCCGTCCTGAGGCTGTACGCGTCCGCGACCGCGCCCCACACGACCGCGCCCAGCGCCTGCCCGCCCATGAGGATCAGCTGGTAGTACGCGAGCGCCCGGGCCCGCGTCCACGACGGCAGCATCACCTGCGCGGTGGCGTTGAACGTCGACAGCGTGGCGATCCAGCACGCCCCCGTCAGCAACATCGCCACGATGACCACGGGGAAGCTCTCCGTCAGCACCGCCGTGCTCGTCGCGCCCGCGTAGACCCACGTCGCGAACAGCACCAGCCGGTTCTTGCTCATGCGCTGCAACAACTTCGGCACCACGAACGCGCCGCAGATCGCCCCCGTGCCCACGCTGCCGAGCAACACACCGTACCCGCTGGCGTCGAGCTGCAGCGGCCCGCGCGCGATCGCCGGCAGCAGCGCCCACAGCCCGCTGCCGAACACGATGAACAACAGGAGCCTGGTGAGCACGCGCCGGAACAACGGCGAACTGGCCACGTACCGCGCGCCGGTCCGCACCGCCGTGGTGATGTGCTCGGCCCCGAGCGGACGGTGGTCCGACGGCCTCTTCCACCGCGCCAGCACGATCAGCACACCGAGGAACGACACCGTGTTGAACGCGAACGTCGCCTCCGACCCGGCCAGCGCGATCAGCAGCCCACCGAGCGCGGGCCCGATCGCGCGGCCGACGTTCATGTTGACGCCGTTGAGCAGCGCGGCCTGCGGAATCTCCTCGCGGGACACCAGCTCCGGCTGAATGGCCTGGAACGACGGCATCGACAGCGCCTGCCCGATCGCCATGAGCGCGAGCAGCCCGAGCAGGCTCGACGGCGTGGCCTTGTCCGTCCCCGCGAGCAACATCAGCCCCGCCGCCCCCACCAGCATGAGCGCCTGGCCGGAGATCAGCACCTGCCTGCGGTCGAGGATGTCGCCCAACGCCCCGGACGGCACCACCAGCAGGAACACCGGCAAGGTGGTGGCCGTTTGGACCAACGCGACCTGCAGCGCGGACCCACCGAGGTCACCCATGAGCCACTGCGCACCGACCGTCTGGGCCCAGGTGCCGATGTTGGAGGCGAACTGGGCGAGCCACAACGCCCGGAAGGCACTGCGACGCAGGGGCGCCCACGCGGAGACTGTCACGGCCCGATCTTCACACCCCGGCCCACACGCCGCCGAACTGTCGGTCCCACTCCCTAGAATCGGGTCGCCGCAGCGGCGGCACGAGAGCTACTGCGCGTGAGGCCGTCGCAGCGTCGGCACGAGCGCCAAAGCCGGCAGCAACAGCAGTGGCACGACCAGCAGTGCGCGCAGCACCCCTACGTGGTCGCCCAGCAGCCCGACCAGCGGCGGACCGGCGAGAAACGCCGTGTACCCGATCACCGCCACCACACTCACCCGAGCGGCCGCGCGCGCCGGGTCGTCCGCCGCGGCGCTCATGCCCACCGGGAAGCCCAGCGCGGTGCCGAGCCCCCACACCGCGACACCGATAACCGCCACCACCGGCGACGAGCCGAACACCGCCAGAACCACCCCGGACGCCGCCACCAGCATCGTGACCAGCAGCACCGGCACGCGGCCCCACCGGTCCAGCGCCACGGTCCCGACGATCCGGCCGAACGTCATCGTCGTGACGAACACGCCGAACACCACCGAACCCGCCGCACCGGAGAAGGCGTGCCCGTCGATGAACGCCACCGCCACCCAGTCGTTCGCGGTGCCCTCGGTGAACGCCAGCACGAGCACCAGCACGCCGATCAGCAGCGTGCGCGGTTCGCGCCAAGCCGCCAGCACGCCACTGCCGCGCTCGGGCGACGCGTCGCCGCCGAGCCGGTACGCCCGCGCCGCCACCAGCGTGCCGGCCGCGACCACGACAGCCACGCCACCCAGGTGCGCGGTCACCGGCAGCAAAGCCCACGCCACCAGGGACGCGAGCCCGGCGGCGGCCACGGTGCCCAGGCTCCACATCGCGTGAAAGCGCGGCATCACCGTGCGACCGAGAGCCCGCTCCACCTCCGCGGCCTCCACGTTCATCGCCACGTCGCAGAGGCCCGACCCGTAGCCGAGCACGAAGATGCCCGCAGCCGTCAGCGGGACCGACGGGAACGAGCCGATCCCGGCACCGGCCAGAAAGAGTCCCGAGGAGACCACCAGCGCCGACACGCACACCGTCCGACGCGCGCCGAGCCGATGCGTGACCTCACCCGCGGAGAGCATCGCCAGGAACGCGCCGAGCGACATCGAGAGCAGCAACAGCCCCAGTGCGCCCGCGGAGAGACCCAGCGCGTCACGGGCGGCGGGCACACGGGCGAACCACGAAGCCACCGCGACGCCGTTGAGCCCGAACGTCACAGCCACGCCCGCGGCGGCGGCCCGGACTTCCCTGCGCGACACCGTGACCGACATCCCGGTCCCCCTTTCTCGATACATGAAGCTCATACCTCACACATGGAAGCGCTTCCATGGCAATACTTGCCAGATGAGGGGACAACGCAGCGCGACGCTCGACGACGTGGCACGGGCCGCGGGTGTGTCACGGGCGACCGCGTCACGGGTGATCACCGGTCAGGGTCCCGCGTCGGCACGGTCGCGCGACCGGGTCACCCAGGCCGTCACCAAGCTCGGCTACGTGCCGGACGCCGCCGCCCGCGCGCTGGCGTCCCGCAGTGGTACCCGCCTCGCGATCGCGGTGATCGGCGCCACCGCCGCCATCCTCGACGACCCGTACGTGGGGCGGGTGCTGACCACGGCCGCGCACATCGCCGCCGAACGCGAGGTCGGCGTGTCGCTGCACTGGGTTCCCCTGGGCGCCTCACTCGCCACTCTCGCGAGCAGCCACAACCTCGGCGGGCTCGTGGTGGTCAACCCGACGCAGCCGGCCCTGCACACCGTGCCCAAGGCCATGCGCGGCCGGACCGCCGCGATCGGCGTGGGCACAAAAGACGTGCCTTCGTTCGACGTGGACAACGGCAGCGGCACCGACGGCGTCGTGCGCCACCTGGTGAACACCGGCCGGCAGAGAATCGCAATGGTCACCGGCCCATCGTGGCTGCCGTGCGTCGATCGCGCGCGGGACGCCTACCACCAGATCATGCGCGACAGCGGACGCGAGACCAGAGTCGTCTCCGGTGACTTCACGGCGACCCGCGGCGCGGCAGCGGCGATGGAGATCATGACCCGCTGGCCCGACACCGACGCGGTGTTCGCCCTCAGCGACCTCACCGCACTCGGTGTCCTCGACGGACTGCACGCCCAAGGAATCCGGATACCGGCGGACGTCGCGGTCGCCGGGTTCGACGACATCGCGTTCGCCTGCCTCAGCCGTCCGGCCCTCACCACGTCCACGCACCCGGTGGAGGAGATCGCCGCAGCGGCCGCGAGAGCCGTGCTCGACCGCGGCAACACCGACCGGACCACGTTCTTCCCGTCAACGCTCGTAGTCCGTGAAAGCGCCTAGACCACGGTCACGGGGTGCTTGACCACGGCCCCGAACAGGTAGCCCTGCGTGTTGTACGGCGACGCATCAGGCTGGTCATCCGCCCGCGCCCGCAACACGTGCGAACCCGGCGTCGCCTGCCACGGGATCTGCCACCGCGTCCAGCCGCCACGCGACACGGGAGTGGCGCGCCGCCACGTCCGGCCGTCCACGGAGACCGAGATCCGCCGCACCCCGCCAGGAGCCCACGACCGCCCGGTCAGCACCTGACGCCCGGCCGGAACGGTAGCGCCGAACCCGAGCTCGAACGCGCTCTTCGCCACCTGCGTGGTCACCAGCGAGCCCTCGGCCGGATAGTCCGGACCGAGCAACCGGTAGAACTGCGTGTCCCACGGCGAATGCAGCGGAACGGAAGAAACCTCCAACGACCCCAGCCACTTGATGCTCGCGATCCCGACCCACCCCGGCACCACCAGCCGAGCCGGATACCCGTGGTCGACCGGCAGCTCCTCGCCGTTCATCTCGTACGCCACCAGCACGTCGTCCAGAGCCTTCGACACCGGCAACGGCCGCCGCACCCTCCCCAGGTTCACCCCGCCGGTCACGTACTCGGAGTCCAGCCCGGCCGGCATGACGTCCACAGCGGACCGCCTCACTCCGGCGAGCCGCAACAGCACCGACAACGGCACCCCGCGCCACCGCGCGTTGCCGGCCGCGCCCAGAGTCCACGGTGTACCGGCCACGCTCTGCCCTTGCTGCGACGCGAAGAAGCTCCGCCCGTTGCCCGCGCACTCGATCACCGCCTCGACCGAACAGGACGGCAGCGCCCGCAACTCCCGCAGCGACAACGACAACGGCCGCGTGACCCCGGAGCCGAAAATCCGGAGCCGCCAGGAACCACCATCCAGCACGGGTGTCGAAGTGTGGTTGCGCACGAAGAACTTCGACGCTGGCACGAGCGAGCCGACGCCGCGCAACGCCTCGAAGCGCGTCTCCGCGTTGGTGCCGTGCACGATGAAGTCGCTGGCGGGCAACGGCTTCACGATCGAAGGTGCCGCCACGGCACGCGACGGTAGCACCGTGAGTCCTGCCGCGATCAGCACGCCGCGCCGAGAGATCATGCTTTCCACGCTAAGGCCCGCCGCAAGGGGCCATCCCGCAGAACGAGAAACCTGGACAGGTCGTGGGGGGGGGCCCGGCACGACACCCCCCCCCCACGCACCGC
>NZ_JBEXPJ010000077.1:0-37609 GCF_040611995.1 Lentzea sp. NPDC006480 | reverse complement strand
AGGAATGAGATGAACAGACATTCGCTGTCGCTGTCACTGCGCAACGACCCCGGCTCTCCCGCTGAGCTAATCGTCCGAGGCGGAGACGGGAATCGAACCCGTGTACAGGGCTTTGCAGGCCCTTGCCTAAGCCACTCGGCCACTCCGCCAGGAGCATGGCTCCACAGAAGATACCTGCTGGGGAACCACAGAGCGGATGACGAGACTCGAACTCGCGACCCTCACCTTGGCAAGGTGATGCGCTACCAACTGCGCTACATCCGCGTACATCACTGACTTCATGATGTTGAAACGAAGCTTATACGAGGGAATCAAGCGGGTTTCACCGGGGTACCCGCACCGCCTTCGCGGGCCCCCTACCTCGGATTACTCAGCTCAGGTCGTTCGAGATGAGGTGCGTGAGCGCCTCGTCGACGTTGACCCACAGGTGCTCGTTGCCGGGCACGACAACGTCGTACGTCCGGTCGAGGAAGTCGGCGAGCTCCTGGGCGGAGGCCTCGAACATGGCGTGCCCGGACGGCGAGCTCAGCTCGATCACGACGACCTCGGGGTCGTCGGCGGCGGGCCGGATCCGGACGTCACCGTCGCCGGCGTCGGCGATGAGGCCGTCAGCGAGCAGGTCGCGGGCGAACACCCACTCGACCCAACCGGCGCGG
Organism: Lentzea sp. NPDC006480; assembly: GCF_040611995.1. NCBI lineage: Bacteria > Bacillati > Actinomycetota > Actinomycetes > Pseudonocardiales > Pseudonocardiaceae > Lentzea > Lentzea sp. NPDC006480. Next base: position 36,953 of record NZ_JBEXPJ010000077.1, on the reverse strand, counting down.
CCGGTGCGGAACGCGGCCACGACCGCGTACGGGTCCTTCGTGTCATATCGCAGCTCCACCTGAACCGGAACCGCAGGGGTCCTCGGCGCCAGCAGGTCGAAGACCGCTGTCGAGCGGAGCGTCACGTGGTCGTTGCGCATCGTCGTTACCCTCTTCTCCCTTCCCGGTCAATGAAACGACCGAGCACCTTAGTTGTGACGTGCATGTGGCGAGGAACGCTCGCGAATCGGACGCAGATCACCCCATCGGGTCAGCTTGACTGCGCACCGCGACCGTTTGCACGCGCTCCGTGGCCTCCTCGCTCTTAGCCCGCGTTCAGCGACTCCCATCTTGCTGGGTCTAACCTGAACCCGGTACCGGCTGTTGCGCGAATGTTGGACGTGAGGACATCTCTGGTGGCTGACTCGCCCGGCCCATCCGCCGCGTCACGCGACGGCCGGCCGACCGATTTCGAGCTCGTGCAAAGGCTCGCACAGGGCGATCGGTCGGCGTTCGGTGAGCTGTACGACAGGTACGGCACGCCAGCATATTCGCTGGCCAGACGCATCTGCGTGGACCCCGATCTGGCCGAGGACGTCGTCCAGGAGGCCTTCCTCGCGCTCTGGCGGCACCCCGCCAGGTTCGACCCCACGCGCGGAAGTTTCGGCACCTGGCTGATGACTCTCGTCCACCACCGCGCGGTGGATGCCGTCCGTAAGGAGAACACGCAGCGTCGTCGAACTGTTCCCCTCACCGACGACATCTCACCTCCGGCGGAAGGTTCCGATCACGAAGCGTTGGCGAGCGTGGTGGGCGCCGAGGTCAGAGCCGCACTGCGGACGTTGCCGGAAGAGCAGCGCCAAGTCATCGCACTCGCCTATCTGGGTGGCTACACGCAGTGCGAAGTAGCGAAGCTGACAGGCGTGCCGCTGGGGACTGTGAAATCGCGCACGTTCGCGGCGATCAGACGCCTCAGAGGCACGTTGGGGAACTTGTGGGCCGGCGAGACCGGCGAGACGACAGGAGTACACCGGTGAACGGCGAGTTGTGCTCTCACGAGGAGCTCGCGGTCGGCTGGGCGATGCACTCCCTGGAGCCGGACGAGGAAGCAGTGGTCCGCGACCACCTGCCGAACTGCCCCACGTGCCAGCGCACGGTGCGGGCGACGCAGGAGGTCCTCGCGGGCATCGGCGGCGCCGTCCGCCAGGAGCAGCCACCGCCCCGCCTGCGCGCGAGGCTGATGGAGGAGATCGAGCACATCCCCCAGGACGTGCCCGCTCCGCACCACCCACGCCACGCGGCCCCCACTCCCCTGCGCCCGCAGCACCGCCGCCGAACCGGCCGCGTACTGCTGGCCGCCGCGGCAGCCCTCGCCGTTCTCGCGGGCGGTGGCTACCTGGGCGTGCGCGTGAACCAGCTGTCCGGCGAGGTGACGGCGTCGCAGTCCCGCGTCGACGAACTGAACAAGGCGCTGGGACTGGCCGCCGACCCGTCGACGAACAGGGCGGTCCTGCGCAACGGCTCCGGTGACGAGGTGGCCGTCGTCCTGTCGAACCCGACCTCGGGCGCCGTCATGCCGATGAACCTCAAGCCGAACGACTCAGGTCACGTTTACGTGGTTTGGGGTGCGAGTACGAAAGCGCCGGTACCGTTGGCGGTGTTCGACGTGCGCGCGGGCTCGACCGACCCGCAACTGCTCAGCTGGGGAGCCGACGCGCACAAGCACACCAAGTTCGCGGTGTCGCTCGAACCGGGCCGCTCCGCACCGCCGAACCCCTCGGAGGTGCTGGCAGGAGGTCAGGTTGCACCCGCCTGAGTCCCAACAGGATGATCGACACATGACGAAGCCCGATCTGAAGCCCGACGAGCACAAGGGCTGGCGCCACTGGTTCCACCGCAACCCGGCGCTGAACCTGGCCTACCGCATCGGCGTGGGCGTGATCGGCGGCCTGGTGCTGGTCGCGGGCATCGTCATGATCCCGTACCCCGGCCCGGGCTGGCTGGTGGTCTTCGCGGGCCTGGCCATCCTCGCCACGGAGTTCGAGTGGGCTGGCCGAGTCCTGAAGTTCGCCAAGCGCTACTACGACCGCTGGGTCGACTGGCTCAAGCGCCAGCCCGTCTGGGTGCGAGCCCTGGTGATGGCGGGCGTCTGCGTCATCGTCTTGGCAACCCTGTACCTGCTGAACGCGTTCGCGCTGGTCGGCGGCTGGTTCGGCCTGGAGTGGAGCTGGTTGCAGAGCCCGATTTTTGGTTCCCGTTGATGATGTTGTAGGCTATGGCCACACCGCGAGAGCGGGACAGCACGACAACAGAACACGGGCGTTTAGCTCAGCGGGAGAGCGCTTCGTTCACACCGAAGAGGTCACTGGTTCGATCCCAGTATCGCCCATTTCAGCCGGAAGGCCCTCATCTGCACAGATGAGGGCCTTCCGGTTTTCTACGCACGCCAACAACTCCCGAAGTCGGCTTGCGGTAGCCAAACGGGGTCTCAAGGGGTCAGTCGTCCTCCTCTACCAGCGTCGGCAGGAATAGACCACCGATGGCCTCCGCCGCGTCCGCGTCGATATCGGGGATGTCCTCGGTGTAGGTATCGAGGGTGAACGCCACCTTGGCGTGACCGAGCCGACTGCTCACGATCTTCGGGTGCGGACCGGACCTCAACGCGATCGTGGCGTAGGTGTGCTGCACGTCGTGCAGCCGGATTCGCGGCAAGCCCCGCTCGATCCACGATGCGGTTGAAGTGCTCGGTGATCGTGTCCGGGTAGATCGGCTTGCCGTCCTCCCAGCAGAACATCATCCCCGCAGGCGCCGGTGCACGGTGCGGGGTCGGCAGGTGTGAGTACCAGCCGCTTCGGCCAGTTGCGATCCGTCCAGCCGGTCGGTACCCACCCCGACGCGGCCAACCGTTGAGAGGGGCCCCTGCCTCGTAGCCGGACGGACGGCCGAGCTGCTGTGCACGCGGTCCAGACTTAACCCCCGCGACCTCGGGTCAGTTCGCTGGTCTGCCGATGACCAGACAGAAAGGGTGACCGGCCGGGTCCAGGAGCACCCGCCACCGGTCGCCGCCGGGCTGGTGGTCCGGCCTTACCGCGCCGAGTCCCAGCGCCAGCTTCTCCGCCACGTCAAGGTCCTCGACCCCGAGATGCAGGTGGAACTGCTGCGGCACGACCTGACCGGGCCATCGCGGCGCCCGGTATCCGTCGACCCGCTGGAAACCCAGGTCACGGCCGGAACCGCCGGTCAGGGCGACGAACCCGTCGGCGTCGTACCCGAGCTCCATGCCTGTCATCTCCTGGTAGAACCGAGCCAGTGCCCGCGGATCGGCACAGTCCAGGGTCACGCCTCGCAGCGTGGCGATCGGCATCGTCCACCCCTCCTCGTCCATGTCCGCGGGCCCGTGCGGCCGCAGGTAGCCATCCAAACGCACTGCGGTGGTTCGGCTCCGCTCATTTTCGGATCTGTCGCGCATCGCCCGAGCCGCCCGGAGATGGCCGTCGCCGACGGTCGCGCCCTCCGTCAGAAGCCGGGGAACACGCGACGCAGGTCGTCGAGCGTGACGCTGCCCTCGACGGTGACGCCGTTGTCGTGCGGTGCCTTGAGACGGCCACTGACCAGGCGCACGAACGCTTCCCACGGCCCGTTGAACGTCGCGGAAGGTGACTCGAGGTGATCCACCACGGTGACCGCGCCGTCGATCACCAGCCCGGCGCCGGGGATCGCGACGGACACGGGGGCCGCGAGTTCGGCCGGCTTCGCGAGGAAGCTCAGCAGGAAGCCCATGGGCCCTGCCAGGAGGTCGACGAGCACCGCGGCCGAGTCGGCGTTCACTGCGGCGTGTGGGTCGAAGGCCGCGCGCACGTCCCACGAGTGGTTGGCCACCTCGTTGAGCCGCATGCCCAGGGCGGTCAGCAGCGGGACCGGCTCCGGCAGGAAGCCGAGGTCGACGGTCAGCGACGAGCGCTGCTCGGGCGTGAGCGCCTCGACCATGTCGAGCCAGCGGCCGTTGTGCTCCAGGAAGCCCTCGGCCTGCGCCCGCGGCGCGGACGCGTCCCAGCGAGCCCAGATCGTCTGGTTGTCCTCGGCCTCCACGGTTTCTCCGGCGGCCCGGGCGATCGGGGCACGGCCGATCTCCGCGCCGCTGCCGAGGTGGGACAGGACCTGGGCGACGGTCCACTCCGTCGCGCCGCTGGTGGAGGCCAGCTGTTGGTCGGTGAAGGTGCGGACGAGACCGGCGAGCATGTCGTGCTCGGCGCGCAGGACGGTGATCGTGCGGTCCACGAGTTGAGTCATGCCATCCCCAACTTCCGAACCCGCGCAGGTGTTCCGCGGATCAACGCCAAGCCGGCTCGGCGTTGCGAAAGCTGGGCCCGGTGGGAGAAGTGGAAGGCAGTCCACTGTTCACATTCATCGGGCATGGACCCGAGTCTGTGCGCTGGGCGTCACCGGCCCGCCACCACCATGTAGTTCTCGGCCTCAGGGTTGAACGTGCTGATTTCCGTCCGAAGTCCGACCCGGCGCAACTCGACTTCGAGTTCGTCGTATCGGTAGGGCCAGCACGACAGCAGTTCCGAGCGGACAAGAACCGACCCAGCCGCATCAACTTGCGCGACTGCGATCTCGATGTGGTGCTCCTCCTCCCAAAGCGGTGCGATCTCCCAGCGGTAGACTACGACGGCATCGCGACCGTTCCGGCGGACGAGTCGGTCACTGATGTTCAGCCGGGAACCTCTGGCCCTCACGAGTTCCCACGTGCGGGAGGTGAGCACCAAGCGCCCGCCACGGCGCAGAAGCCGTGACATCGACTCCAGAGCAGCAACCCTGCCTCTCGCACCCACGGCATGATGCAGCGAGTTGCCAACGCAGAACACCATGTCGAAGGTGGCGTCATCAAAATGGTCGGGCAACTCTTCCCAGTCCGCCCGCACTGTCCGGACAGATGCACCGAACTCCTCAGCCAACTCCGCAGTCCGACGAACCATCGCTTCGCTGGCATCAGTTGCGACAACCTGGATGCCAAGACCGGCGAGGCCAACCGCCAACTGTCCGGTTCCGCACGAGCAATCGAGGACGTGAGCGTTCGACGGCAGGAGCCTGAGGACGTCATCGAACGACGCAGCGAACTCGGCCGGAGCCAGCTTCGCATCGGAGATGAGCCACTCGTACACCTCGGCAAGCGCGTCATAACCCGCCACAACTCCTACCTCCGTCACGTGGCCCACTCACGGTGGCACATCAGTACATCAGCGGAGTAAGTCGGTTCACGAATCGATTTCGCAGGGGCAAGCCGTCCGCTCATGCCGCAGAGCGCGCACGCCGGCCTCAGACAAGACAGGGCCGATGAGCCTTGGGAGCGCGGAGTGGGAGCAGATCGGGAGCAACGCCGAAGAGGTCACTGGTTCGATCCCAGTGTCGCCCATTTCGCAGGCTTGGCAGCTCTTGGTTTGGGCCCGCACTTCCGGTACTGATTGGGGTTCTGCGGACGGAGGGAGCCGACGGTGAGTGACGACCCGACGACGCGGAACGATCTCAGCGGAGAGGTGAGCGGTCAGGTCGTGCAGGCCGGGGTGGTCCACGGGGACGTGCATTTCCACGCCGCCGAGCAACCACACCGCGGCATCCCTCGGCAGCTGCCGGGAGTCGCACGTCATTTCACCAACCGGATCGACGAGCAGAGTTCGTTGACCGAGTTGCTGGCCACGGCGGGAGTGGACGTCGTCATCGCGTCCATCGACGGCACAGCAGGCATCGGCAAGACCGCGTTGGCGCTCTACTGGAGCCATCAGGTCGCCGATCGCTTTCCGGACGGGCAGTTGTACGTCAACCTGCGCGGATTTGACCCGGCAGCGGAGCCTGCCAATCCAGGTGAGGTGCTCGGTGACTTCCTCGACGCGCTGGGTGTGCCGGGCGAGCGGATTCCCGCGTCGACCGCGGCTCGGGCGGCGCTGTACCGGTCGCTGTTGGCTGGCCGGAGGGTTCTCGTGGTGCTGGACAACGCCGCTGACGCTGACCAGGTCCGGCCCTTGTTGCCCGGCATGCACACTTGCCTGGCGCTGGTCACCAGTCGCAATCACCTGAGCGGCCTGGTCGTTCGGGATGGGGCCAGGCGGTTGCCGCTCGACGTCCTGACCGATGGCGAGGCACAGGCGCTGTTGGCGAGTCACATTGGCGTGCAACGGATAGCGGCTGAACCGGACGCGGTCGGGGAACTCGTCCGGCGTTGCGCGCATCTGCCGCTGGCGTTGAGCATCGCGGCGGCTCGGATGGCGGGGAGCCCGGCCGTCACGCTGGGCTGGGTGGTGAACGGACTGCGGCAGGAGCAGGATCGGCTCGACTACCTCGACATCGACGACGACACCGGAGTCCGGTCGGTGTTCTCCTGGTCGTATCGCCGGGCGTCCGCGGCGGCCGCCGGGTTGTTCCGGCAACTGGGGCTGCCGAACACCACCGACCTCGGGCTGGCTGCGGTGGCCGCACTCGCCGACCAGCCGCAGCGCCAGGTTCGTCAACTGCTCGGCGAACTGTGCCAGGCGCACCTGCTGGAGGAATACCGGCCCGGCCGCTATCGCTTTCACGATCTCCTACACGCCTATGCGAGGGAGCGTGCCGAACAGGACGATCCGCAGGCGCGCAAGGCCGCGTTGCGCCGGCTGCTCGACTGGTACCTGCGTACGGCGCACAACGCGGACAAGCTGCTTCGCCCGAAGATCTACACGTCGCTCGCCCTGCCGGCGTCCACTGTCACGCCCGCGACGTTTCACTCCGAGGCGGAAGTACTGGCTTGGTACAGCCTGGAACGCGCCAGCCTGTTCTTGCTGGTGCGCCAAGCCCGTGAAGAGGAGTTGTACGAGCACACCTGGCAGCTTCCCCATGCCATTGTGCATTTCTGCAGGCTGCGCGGAGACGCCGAGGACTGCGCCGACGCCATGCGGATCGGCGTCGAAGCGGCGCGTGCTCTCGGTGATCGACAGGCGGAAGCGGACACTCTGCGCAGAGTCGCCGTCGCGACGTTCGACGCGGGCCGTTATGAGGAAGCACTGTCGATCTACGGACGTGTGCTGCCGCTGTACGAGGAGATCGACGATCACGCCACGCTGGCCCGCACGCTGGCAGACGTCGGCGACGCGCTGGTCAAACTGGGGCGTCACGAAGAAGCCGTGGCGCACCTGGAGAACGCGCTCGAACTCCAGGACGGTGCTGATGTCAGGCAGCGCAAGGACGGCACGTTCCTGCGGCTCGGCCGGGCGCTCAGCGGGCTCGAACGGTACGACGAGGCAATCACATACTTCCAGGATGCTTTGGCGCTGAGCAGAACGTACGAAGACCCCTACGGCGAGGGGTACGCCCTGCATGACCTCGGTGAGGCGCACGCTGGTCGGAACGACAGTGCCGACGCCGTCCGCTACTACGACGAGGCGATCGCTCTGCGGCGCCGAATCGGCCACCACACCGGGGAAGGACTGAGCCTCTTCGGCCTGGGCGGCGCACTGCACAGGCTCGGTGACCTGGACGGGGCTCGAAGGTGCTGGGAACAAGCATTGATCGTGCTCGACACCGTTGACCACCCCGAGGCCGCGCACGTGCGCGACCGACTCGCCGAGCTCGGCTGAACACCCCTCAGATCAAACCAAGTGGCGGACTTCGCCACCCCACAGGCTGCGGCGGTGCCACGGCACAGGCAGACTGTCGGCTCGCGGACCGATTCGCCGGACCGCCACCACGGAGCTGACCAACACATGAGTGCTCGTTTCCAGGAACTCGACTGGCGCCAGACACCTTTGGGTGAACTAACGCTGCGCAAGCGGCACGATCCCGTTGCGGGCAAGGAAGTCCACGAGATCAAGCTGAACGACGAGTTCCTGATGTCCAGCATGTTCGTCGTCGCCGAGGTCGAACTGGCCCGCCTCGCGCTCGCGGAGATTCCGCGGACATCACTGGACGTCGTCGTGGGTGGTCTGGGGCTCGGCTTCACGGCACTGACCGTGCTGGAGAACGCGGATGTCGGTTCGCTGCTGGTCGTCGACGCGCTCGGCGAGGTGATCGAATGGCACGAGCAGGGGCTCATCCCCGCCGGGCCCGTGCTGACGGCCGACGCCCGGTGCCGCTTGGTGCACGGTGACTTCTTCGCGATGCTCCGCTCCGGGCACGGCTTCGACCCGGAGACTCCCGGCCGGGCGTTCGACGCGATCATCGTCGACATCGACCACTCGCCACGTCACCTGCTGCATCCCGGCAACGCCGACTTCTACGAACCCGAGGGCCTGCGGCGGCTGGCCGGCCTGCTCAATCCCGGCGGAGTGTTCGCGCTGTGGTCCAACGACCCGCCCGACGACGAGTTCATCACCACGCTCTCGTCGGTCTTCACCGATGTCCGCGCCGAGATCGTCAGCTTTCCCAATCCGTTGCAGGGCAAAGACTCCACGAACACCGTCTACCTCGCGAAGCCGGCCTGAGCGGGCCGGACCGCGGTCAGGCGGTCCGGTCGTCGGGCAGTTCGAGCAGTTCCTCGATCACGCGGCAGGCGGGGCCGGTGCGCTGCCACGAGTACCGCGTCGGCACCAGGACGTTGGCCTCGTCCGCCGGCATCCGCGTCGCGATCGCGTCGTTCTCGTCGTGCAGACGGACGACGTCGATGACGTTGTCGTGGGCGCGGACGCCCACCACCGCGGCAAGCTCGCCCTTGTGGTTGCGCGGGTAGAGGAACTGGAAGCCGCGCAAGATCAGCGCGTTGAGCCGGACCGTGGCGCTCTCCGTGGTGTCACGCGACGAAGTCATCGAACTCACCTTCCTTCGCACCCGCCAGGAAGGCCGCGATCTCGGCGCGAGTGAGAACAAGCGCGGGACCATCCGGAAAGCGGGAGTTGCGCACGGCGACGTCACCACCGTCGAGCCGGGCGAGCTCCATGCAGTTTCCGGACGCGCCGCTGTGCCTGCTCTTCCGCCAGGTGGCGTCCGTCAGCAGGGCAGCTGACATCCCGCTGTGGATCGCTTCTCCCATGGCCACTCCGCCTCCGCGAAACGGGTGCATATGCACGTGCATTTGGCTGTGCACGCACGGTAGCAGATGCACTCGCACGGGTAAATGCACGTGCATTTGCACGCTCTGTGGATGGGTGGCGAGGCTACAGCTCAGCGAGACGCTTGCTCAGCACCTGGCGCGTCCGGTCCGGCGTGTGGGCGTCGATCGTCAGCCGGTCGAACATCCGGCTGTACAGCTCGAGCTCCTTGCTCCGGTCCAGGTACAACGCGCCGCCGCCGTGCTCGAGGTAGACGATGTCCGGCAGTTCCGGCTCGTCGAACCGCAGCATGGCGAACGAGCTCTCGGCCGCGTAGCCGCTGAGGGAGTACGGCAGAACCTGAAGGGCGATGTGCTTCTGCTTGGTGACGGCGAGCAGATGTTCGAGCTGGCCGCGCAACACCGCCACGCCGCCGATCGGCCGGTAGAGGACCGACTCGTCGATCACCGCCCACAGCCGGGGCGCGCCCGGCCTGGCCAGGATCTTCTGCCGTTGCATGCGCAGGGTGACGAGCTGGTCGACCGCCTTGTCCGCGAGGTCCGGGCGACCGTGGCTCGCGATCGCCCTGGCGTAGTCCTCGGTCTGCAACAGGCCAGGCACGAACTGCAGCTCGTAGGTGAGGATTCTCGACGCGGCTTCTTCCAGGCCGACGTAGTCGTGGAACCAGTCCGGCATCAGGTCGCTGTAGCGGTGCCACCAGCCCGGCTGGTTCGACTGGGCGACCATCTCGAGGAACATGTCCCGATCCGCCTGGTCGGTGACCCCGTACATGGTGAGCAGGTCGGCGACGTCGCGATCCTTCAGGCCGACGCGGCCGAGCTCCAGCCTGCTGATCTTCGACTCGGACCCGCGGATGGCGAAACCCGCTTCGCTGCGCGAGATGTCCGCGGCCTCGCGCAGCCTGCGCAGCTGCGCGCCGAGCACGATGCGCAGCGCTGTCGGGCCTCCCGGCCGGACGTTCGCCGAGTTGGAGTCAGCAGTCGCCATCAGGGCTCCTCCTTAGCGTTCCGCCCCTCACCTGCGCCAGTGCGGACAGCACAATCCACTCGAAAGGCGGTTGCTGTAGATGCAACGGCGCAAGGGTTGATCACTGTACGTGCACCGGCGGCGCATTCACGCATTCGGCTCATATGCGTGGGCCGGGTGCAGTGTGATCTGATGCACAGAACGCCATGCCGTGTCTACGTTTGCGAGGTTCGTGATGCCCGACACCGATGTGCCCGTCTACATCGACACGACGAAGGCCAGCATCGCCAGGGTGTACGACGCCTTCCTCAACGGCAAGGACAACTACGAGATCGACCGCGAGGTGCTGCGGCGGGTGCAGCAGGTCGCGCCGGAAGCGGCGACCCTCGCGTTCGACAACCGCAACTTCCTGATCCGCGCCACCCGTTTCATCGCGAGCCAGACGGGCATCACCCAGTACCTCGACTGCGGATCCGGGCTGCCCACGGCGGAGAACACCCACCAGGTGGCGCAACGGATCCAGCCGGAAGCCCGCGTGGTCTACGTCGACAACGACCCGGTGGTGCTCGCACACGGGCGGGCGTTGCTCGAGGAGAACGACCAGACGCACTTCTCGGCCGCGAACATCTTCAACCCCAAGGAGATCCTCGAAGACCCGATCGTGCGCAAGCACATCGACTTCACGCAGCCGATCGCGTTCTTCCAGCTCGGCACGCTGCACCACTACGACGGCGAGATCAGCCCGCAGGAGATCATGCGCGAGTACGTCGACGCGCTGCCGTCCGGTTCCTACGTGGCGCTCAGCCACTTCCTCGATCCGCAGACCGCGGAGCACAGCGATCTCGCCCGCCGCATGGAGGACACGTTCCTGCACAGTCCGATGGGCACCGGCCGTTTCCGCACCCGCGAGGAGATCGAGGGCATGCTGGCCGGACTCGAACTGGTCGAACCCGGCCTGTCCCTGTGCGCCGACTGGTGGCCGGACGGGCCACGCATCACGCCACTCCCCCCGGTGTCGTACTGCATCGCCGGCGCGGTGGGCCGCAAGCCCTGACACGGCAAGACCGACCTGACCAGAAGGATACGAACGCCGGCAGTGCGACGGTCGCGCCAGGGCGGCGCGCCACTGCCGGCTGGAAGCCCGTCACGTGGGGGTGCGGGCGGGTGTTCATCAGGGTCGCCCCTGGACAGGGGCGGGGTGGCGCCGCTGGCTGGTGGCCGCCGCTCCTGAAGCACGCAGAGGTCCAAGCGAGGATCTGAAATCGCTTGGATCGGGAGCATTCCGGCGTTTCAGGGAACCGCGGGAAGTTCCGGCCTGGCCAACACACCGACAGATGGTCTATACCAATAGTGGCCCCGCCTCACCCCTGCCCTGAGGAGGTTCGTCATGCGGACCAAGCTGTTCAAGCTGGCCACGGTTGCCGCGCTGGCGGCGATGGCACTACCCGTCGGAACAAGTCAGGCCGCCACGGCGTCGTCGGTCGCGCCGTACGTCGACATGGGTGCCTGGCCCACGCCGGTGTTGTCGGAGATGGCGAGCAAGGGTGGCGTCAAGAGCTTCACGCTCGGGTTCGTCACGTCCTACGGGTGCAAGGCCAGCTGGTTCGGCGCCTACGACCCGCGGACCGGGTGGCAGAAGGAGGAGATCCAGAAGCTCCGCAACGCCGGTGGGGACGTGAAGATCTCCTTCGGTGGTGCGTCGGGTATCGAGCTGGCGTACTACTGCACGACGCCGCAGACGCTGGCCACCGAGTACGACGCTGTGGTCAAGGCGTATTCGTTGAAGTACGTGGACTTCGACATCGAGGGTGCGGCGGTGGCCGACCCGACGACCATCGCACGAAGGTCGCAGGCGTTGAAGATCCTGCAGGACCGCAACCCCGGCCTGAAGATCTCGTTGACGTTGCCGGTGTTGCCGAGCGGGTTGACGCAGGACGGCGTGAACGTGGTGAAGTCGGCCAAGAACGCCGGCGTGAACCTCGACATGGTCAACGTCATGGCCATGGACTACTACGAGGGGCCTGGTGACCAAGGGGCCAAGGCGATCGCGGCGGCCAAGGCCACGCAGGCTCAGGTGAAGTCGGTCTACGGGCTGTCGGATTCGGCTGCCTGGAAGAAGATCGGCGTCACGCCGATGCTCGGGGTCAACGACTCGCGCAACGAGATCTTCTACCAGAAGGACGCGCGGGCGCTGGTGAGCTTCGCCGGCGGCGTGCACCTCGGGATGCTCTCGTTCTGGGAGCAGGGACGGGATGCCAACGCCTGCACCGGCGCGCTGTACCGGTGCAACAACATCCCGCAGCAGCCCTACGAGTTCGCCCGGATCTTCTCCGGCTACAACGGCTAGCTCAGCGTCCAGATGGCCGTGTCCGCATAGGCACGGCCATCTCGCGTGCCGGTGATGGTCACGGTGTTGGCGCCCGGCCGCAACGTGACCGGCCAGGTGTAGATGTGGTCGGCTGCGGGCGGAGCGCTCACCGCGACCCCGTTCAGGACCAGCTGCACGTTGTCCGTTGTGGCGTAAGCGCGGACGGTCGTCGAAGCGGCGGCGCGCGAGGTCCACCGGGCGCTGTTCAGGTGCACGAACGGCGTGTCGGTCCACTGCGACTTGTAGAACCAGAAGGCGTCCTTGCGCACCGAACGGTCGTAGGTGACGAGGCCCTTGTCGTTGCGGCCCAGCGTGTCGCCCTCGGAGCGGCTGTCGACGGCGAAGTCGAACATGTTCCAGACGAAGGTGCCCCAGAGGAAGTCGCGCGTCTTCAGCTGAGCCCAGGAGTTCTCGTGCACCAGGGTCTGGTACTCCTCCGGGTGCCAGCGCGAGGTGGTCACGGGCGGGCGGGGGTTCTCCTCGTGCTGCACCACGCTGCCGCCGGCGCCGTACTCGCTCAAAGCGATCTTCCTCAACGGATCACGCGCGTGCAGGCGGTCCGCCCAGCCGCCGGGGCCGGTGCTGCTCTGGTCGTACCAGCCGTAGTACTTGTTGTAAGCGGCCAGATCGGCGTGGCTGGAGACCGGGTCCTGGTCGCCGAGGTGGCTTGCGTAGGTGGACAACCGCCCGGAGTCCTCGGCGCGGACGGACGCGGCCAGGTCGCGCAGCAGGTCGTTGGTGGCGGTGTTGCTGGTCTTCTGCTCGTTGCCGATGCCCCAGAACGCGATGGACGGGTGGTTGAAGTTCTGCCGGATCATCTCCAGCAGCTGCTGCTGGGCGTTCGCGCGGAAGGCCGCGGTGTCCGCCACCTCGTTGACCAGCGGGATCTCGGTCCAGACGACGTAGCCGCGCGTGTCGGCCAAGCGGTAGACGTCCGCGGACTGCTGGTAGTGGGCGGTGCGCAACGCGTTCACGCCCATCTCGTCCATCAGGTCGAAGTCCTGGCGCTGCTGGTCGGCCGAGACCGCCCAGCCGGTGTTCAGCCGGTCCTGGTGCGCGTTCACGCCGTTCAGCCGCAAACGCTTGCCGTTCAACGAGAAGCCGGCCGAAGCGTCGACAGCGGCAGTCCTCAGACCCAACGGCTGGGTGACGACGTCCTTGGCCACGCCCGTGTCGGCGTCGATGATCTCCACGCTCGCGCTGTACAGGTACGGGTCCGCCTTGCCGTTCCAGCGGTGCGGACGCGGGATCGTCACGGTCTGCACGGTGTCGAAACCGGTGGCGGCGTTGACCGAACGGACAGCGGAAACGCTCTCACCCACGACCACACCCGCATGATCAGCGACAACGGCGCGAACCCGGACTCGCGCGGCAGAACTGCGGTTGTTCCACGACTTGGTGGTCACCTCGACGCTGGCGGAGGCATCGGTCAGCGAACGCTGCCGCAGGTAGACGCCAGGACCGCCGTAGTCGCCCAGGCGCACCCCGAGCGGGTCCACGCCGGTCAGCGACACGTGCCGGTAGATGCCGCCGAAGAACGTGAAGTCAGCGGACAGCGGAGCCACGTCGGCGGCCGCGCGGTTGTCGGCCTTCACCGCGACCACGTTGTCCTGCCCCAGCTTCAGCGACGAAGTCGCGTCGAAGCGGAACCCCGCGAACCCTCCACGGTGCCGCCCCAGCCGGACGCCGTTCACCCACACGTCCGCGACCTGGTTCACGCCGTCGAACTGCAGCCACAGCCGTCGGCCCGCAAGCGACGAGGCCGGCGTGAAGTGCTTGCGGTACCAGCCGATTCCCCGGTAGTAGTCCGAGCCGCCGTCCTGGCCGTCCGACGCGTTCCACGTGTGCGGGACGCTCACCGGACTCCACGACGAGTCGTTGAACGCCGGCGCCTCAGCGCCGGAGACGTCCGCGCGCAGGAAGCGCCAGCCGGAGTCCAAACTCACCGAAGCACGCAACGCCGGTGGCGCGTACGCCGAAGCTGCTGGTGCGCCAACGAACATCGCCGAGATCAGCACGAGCAGCGCCAGCAGACGTGTCATGTCCAGCACGCTATTGGCGACGTGAAACCGGCGTCAACGAAAGGAGCTAGTTCCGGTACAACGGGTTCGGGCAGTCGACGTAGACGCTCGCGGCACCCTCCGCGCGCGTCCAGCGCAGCAGCAGGTTCGCCTTCGCGGGCACGGCCGGACTCTCCAGCAACGAGTTCAGCAGTGTGAACGATCCATACCCGGCGAACACTTCCCGGGCTTCGGCCCACACGTCGAGCGACGGGTGCCGGTCCAGCACCGCGCCCGCGATCTCGATCAGGTGGTTCACGATCAGGCAGTACTGGAGCCGCTCCCAGCCCTTGGCCTCCGACACACCGCGCGAACCGCCAGCACCATCCACTTCGGACAGCAACGCGGCATGCCTTGGCAGCAAACGCATTCCTTCGTGGTCGCGGTAGAACGCCTGCACCGGCATCCCCGACGGGTCCACGCCCACCAGCACGTTCTGCAGGTGGCACTCCATCACCACACCGTGCGCGAAGAACGCGTGCAGCACAGGAGGAACGACAACCGAGACGTACTGCCGGAACCACCGCAACGCGGCGGCGGAATCCAGACCGTCCAACGGGTTCCCGTCGAACCCCTCGCTGATCCCGGCCGCCAGCAACGGAGTCACGCCCGGCAGCGTGTGGCGCCGCACCCCGTCCCGCACCACGACCGCAAGCCCCTCAAAGGACTCCGCGGAAGTCCGGTAGCCGCGATCGATCAGGAACGCCGTGCCGGGATAGGTGGCGGCGATGTCCGCGAACACCGGTCTCAGCACCCGGGCCAGCGGCGGAATCCAGCGCAGATCGTGGGCCCACAGGCGACGCACGTCGTTGGTGATCTGCACGTCCAGGCTGAACTTGTAGAAGAGATCGGCAGCCGGGTCGTACACCGTGCGCACGGACGACGTCGGCCACACCTCGTGATCAGCCACCGGCCCGGACATCCCCAGCAACGAGAGCTGCCACGGATGCGCGGGCAGCACGCCGGCGGGCAACGGCACCTCGCCGTCGTCGACGAACGAACCTTCCAGGTGCACCAACGAAAACGACGCGTGCACCTCGGGTGCGTACGGCAGCCACTCCGACGCGGGCAGCCCGCCACGGCCCTTCGGCGCGGGGTGGTAGCGGTGCCCGGCGAGCAACGCCTGCTCGGAGCGCTGGTAGAGATCAGCGGGCGGAGCGGGCCGAGCCGCCAGCATCGCCGCGATGGCCGACCGCGATCCCGCGATCTCGTCGAGGAACCCGACGGGCGGGTCACCGAGCTCCTTGGTGATCAGCACAGCCAGTTCGTGCCACGACACGCGATGCCACGATCCGGTGAAAACCTCGGGGTCGGACAGCCACCGGCCCTGCCGCGCGCGCAGCAGCACATCGGTCCGCGGCAACCGGATCGTGCCGTCCGGGCCCTCCTGACCGACCTCGCGCCGCAGGCAGTTGAGCAGGGCGGTCGAGGTGATGTCGTCAGCGATCGCTTCCACTGGTACCCGCCTCCCAGCGCAGATGTGTCAGGATCTGATCATTCTGACGCAGACGCAGATCGAGGCCGAATTCGCCGCGGCCCTGCACCCCGACCGCGCCGAGCGGTTCCTCGCGGCCCTGCCGGGAGCCCGCGCGGCCGTCCTCACGCGTCTCAAGAGAGCCCTGGCAATCGAACCGTTGCCGCAGGTCAGCGTCGACGTCGACCAGTACGTTCACCCCGTCGACCTCCTCACCGCACTGCGCTGGCCGGGCTCCGCGAACCTGATCGCCGAGGTCGCCCACAGCGTGGCCGGACTGGCGCTCTCCCGCACAACGAGCCCGCTCACCACTCCATTCCTCGAACGGTCGCTGGAGGAGCACGAGCAGAGCGTGGTCGACGGCCATCCGCTGCACCCGTGCTGCCGCAACCGCACCGGGTTCACCGCTCAGGACCATCTCGCGTACGGGCCCGAACACCGCCCCGCGGTCGCGCTGCGGCTGCACCCCGCCAGGAACCACGTGGTGTTCGGCGACTGGCCGGATGAACTGCGCGACGGCCAGGAACTCCTCCTCCCGGTGCACCCGTGGCAGGCCGAGAGACTGAACATCCCCGGCGTCGCCACGCTCGACGCCGGCCCGCTGATGGCGCTGCGGACCCTCTCGGCCAAGAGCTGGCACGTCAAAACCACGCTGAGCGCCCAGATCACCTCGGCCGTGCGGGACATCTCAGCAAGCTCGATCACGTCCGCCACCGCGGTCTCCGACTTCCTGAGCACCGTGGTCGAGGGCATCGAGCTGCAGCCCAACCGCGCCTCGGCCGCAGTGCTCACGAACGGCGAACCGGACCGCGCACTGGGAGTGATCCTGCGCGACGAACCCGTGCCGCGCGCGAACGAGACGCTCCTGCCGCTGGCGGCCCTCGTCACCGGCGAGGCTCCCCCGGTCCGCGAGCTCGGTGACCCGGTCGAGTGGCTCACCGAGTTCGCCGAACTGGCCGTCCCGCCGCTGATGACCCTGCTCGCGAAAGGCGTGGCACTCGAGGCCCACGAGCAGAACCTGCTGGTGGGGCTCGTCAACGGCAGGCCTCGACGGGTGATCTACCGCGACCTCGCCGACATCCGCGTCAGCCCGCGTCCAGACCTGCCGGAACGCCTGCACGCCAACGCGGAAGGCTTGCGCACCAAGACGTTCGCGACGTTCTTCGCGACCGCGATGACCGGCCTCGTCAACGCGCTCGACGCACCGGACCAAGACCTCTGGCGAGCGGTTGCCCGAACGATCCCGGACACCCCGGACCGCCGTGCGCTGCTGCACGACCCGATCCCGGCGAAGCCGCTCACGTTGATGCGGCTCGACCCCGCGACGACGGCCTGGGCGCACCTGCCCAATCCGTTCCCGAGGTGAGCAGCGTCTCCCGGTGCTGCCACGCCAGCGACAGCAGCGCCGCACCCGCGGCCTGCGTCGGTTCGTGATGCACGAACCGCTCGACATTCGCGGCGGTGAAGGGAAGTCCTTCCAGCACGCGTCCTTCGTCGTTGTGCGACACCAGATCCCCGAACAGCGCGTCGAACTGCGCGGCCTCGATCACCGCGACGGTGAGCATGTCCGTGGCGAACGTCAGCGGGTCGACCCCCATGCCGAGGTACGACACGCGAGCCGCCGAAGTCAGCTGCTGCGCAAACGGCCACGAGTCGTAGTCGACGCCGTGGATCTCCTGCGCGCCGAGCAGCTCCTCGGCGAACTCGCGGATCATGCTGTGCCACAACGAGAAGTCGTCGGCACCGGCTGACTGGAACACCCCGACCGGCAGCACCTGGTACATGCCGCCCGCGTGCCCGACCCGCTTCGGGTCACGCCAGTGCAGGTAGAACGTCGCATCGCCGGAAGCCGGGTCGTGGCGGATGGTCAGGGTGCTGATGGCGACGTTCACCGGCCGGCGAGCCGGGTCGCACGGGTTGCCGATCGAGGAACGCAGAGACAGCTCGCCGGTCACACCCAACGAGCGGGCCGCGTACTCGTGAGCACAGGCCTCACCCACGTCGATGCCGTCGAAGTACGAGCCGATGCCGAACGTCAGGTGTGGAAGAGCGAAATCGAGCAGCCGGTAGGTCTCGCGGTTCTCGAACACCGAAGGAGCGGCCAGCGCGGCCATCGCCTCCGAGTAGCTCGCGAAACCGTCGGGGAGCAGGTCCGAGGCAAAGTCCCCGAAAGGACGAGAGGTCGAAAGCGAGAGCGTCAGGTCCGCCAGCGGCACCGGCGCGGCAGGCATCCAGTGCGGGGCGGTGAGCAGCGGCGTGCCCGCGACCTTGGGCACGTCCGGGTACTCGCCCGCGGCCTCGACCGCCAGCTCGTGACGGCGTTCGAGCAGGTGGGCGCGGACTTCGAGCCACTGTTGCGACGTCGGCATGACGCCATTGTCCAGAACCTACGACGCGAAGTAGCTCGCCAGCTCCTGCCGCGAGTTGATCGCGAGCTTCCGGTACGCCGCCGCGAGGTGGCTTTCCACGGTCCGCACCGACAGCACGAGCGTCTCGGCGATCGCCCGGTCGGTCATCCCGGAAGCCGCGTGCCGCACCACCTCCAGCTCTCGCCGGGTGAGCCCGTCGGGCACCTTGGGCGCGGGCAACCCGAGGACGCCACGCAGCTCGTGCGCGAGAGCCACCGCGGCGACACCTCCCGCCGCCTCGGCGAACTTCAACGCCTCCGGCAGCATCCCGGCGTCCCGATGGGCCTCGGCCGCGACCAGCAGATCGGTGTCGGACCGGGAGGCCCGAGCGCAGATGCCGATCGCGCGAGCCCTGGTGTCCGGTGCCGCGAACGAACGGTCGCCGAGCACGTGGACGGCCTCGGCGGCAGCACCGTGTTCCGCCGCCCCCGCGAGGTAGAACACCATGCACCGCAACGATCCCGCGTCGGCCGCCTCCCGTGCCGCAGCGAGGTACAGGCTCGCCGATCGGCCGGCGGCCGCGGACATCCAGGTCGCCAGCGCGGGCAGGATCGCCACCCCGTCCGGTTGCGCGTCGTTGCGCAGACCGGCAGCCGCTTCCGCCACGACGAGGTTCGCGGTCATCTCGGACCTGAACACTCCCCTGCCCGTGCTCTCCCGCAGGTGTGCCTCGCGCAGCAGCGCCAGGCCGGGGCTGGGGTGGTCCGGCCCGAGCAGCCGCGTCACCGACCGCGCGAGGCCCCGGTAGAACGGCGACACGTCGGCCGAGCTCGTGAGCCTGTCCATCGCCTCGGCAGCTTCCCGAGGACGATCCGCCATCACCAAAGCGGCCGCACTGACCAGCATTGCCCTGCCCCACGCCGTTCGAGTGGGCTCACCCGCGAGGACCTTCTCCGCGCGGATCAGCGCGTCAGCGGGACGAGCTGAGAACAGCAGCGCCACCGCCACAGCGGACTCCAGGTCGGAGTGGAACCGCTCAGGCAACGAGGAGTTCTCGAGCAGCTCAACCGCGACGGAGGGTTTCCGGTCGCACCAGATGGTGAGCGACGCCTGCACGAGCACCACCGCGAGCCGGTCGTCATCGTCACGGACACGTTGGCCCGCAAGACGATGCGCCTCCCACGCCGAGTCCACCGAACCGCACTCCGCGTGCGCGTCGGCCAGCACGAGAGCCGCGTGCGGGCCAGGATCGAGGGACACGGCACGTGAGGCCAGCTGGACGGCCAGCTTCGGTTGCTCCAGCAGCACATCCCGTGCCGCCGCCGTGAACCGCGCCGGGTCGGTGACACCCGAGTCGAGCAGCAGCCGCGCCGAGCCGGCACCAAGAGCGAGCAGCCGGTCCACGAGCCGGCGTCTGCGCGACGGCGTGAGATGCGGTGCGGCCGCCGCCGCGATCATCGGACGCGCCAACCGAACCGAGCCCGCGGCACCGTCGACCAGGCCTCGTTCCTCGATCTCCGCGAACCCCTCGGCCGACGCGACCCGCACGAGCACGTCCACCGCCACCGGCTCACCGAGCACCAAGGCGCACAAGGCCTCGACTCCCGCCGAAGACAGTCCGGTGATCGGCTGAACCGCGATCGGCGGGACGTCGGTGTCACCACGCCACACCCATACGCCACCGGTGCGGGTGAGCCGACCGTGCATCAGCCCGTGCTGCACCAGCTCGGTGATGTCCCGCCCGTTGCCCCGGCTCCACCGCCACAACAGGTCCGCGGTGCCGGGCGCGACCTCCCCGTCGAGGCCTTCCGCCAACGCTCCGGCGGTGGCCTCCCGGCTGAACGGCTTCAGCAGCAGCTCGTCCAGGAACCCGTCCTTGGCCAGCGCGAGCACCGCGTCAGGACCGCCGGGCCGCGCCGTGACCAGCAGTCGTGCACCTCCGGCAGCCAACGCGAGCAGCGTCGTCGCCGAGGCCTCGTCGAGCAGGTGCGCGTCGTCCACCACGAGCAACGACCGCGGCCCGAGCCTTCTGCGCAGCACGTTCAGCACCGCGACGGGATGGAGTTCGGTGACGTCGTGCAGCAACCCGGCGAACGCCCCGAACGGGATCGACCTGCTGGTCTCGGTCGCGACGGCCCAGTGCACCTCCGCGCCGGACAGCTCCGCTACGCACCGCGCGAACCACGTCCTGCCGACGCCGGGCTCGCCGGTGACCAGTACGCCGCGCTGTTTCAGCGCGAAGGCGATCTGGGGTTCCCGCCACCGCCGTCCCGTCGCGCCCGTTGCCTTGGGACATTTGCGCAGGGCGAGCTCCTCGGCAGGGTTCATGCCAGGCATGGTGACAGCCGGCGTGGACCCGGGCGAGCGATTTCCTTGGAACGCACCAAATCCTGATCAGTCCACAGTGGAGCCCAGGGCGGCGGAGCACCCTGGGCTAAACCACTCAGTTAGCGCAGATCTGCCAGTTGTTCAGGCCCCACGAGTTGGTGGTGCCGTCGTCGTCCTCGAGAGCGGCGATGGACACCTCCTGGTCCGGGAAGTCGTGCGGCAGAAGGGACAGCATGTGCGCCTGGCCGAGCGAGCCGGTCAGGTCGAACATGGGCCCGAGCACCTTCTTGCCCACCGGGCACTTCGCCGTGGTGGTCTTGCCGCCGGAGAAGATCGGCCCGACCTTGTCGACGATCTGCCAGCCGGCGGGCTGGAACGCGCAGATCGCGTAAGCGTCGATGTGCCAGCTCCGCGACGTCCCCGCCTTGCCCTCGAACGCCTTGGTGAACACCTGGTTGGAGCTCGGCAGCAGCTCGTCGACCACCACCTCGCCCAGTCCGCCGGTGACCTCGAACCCGCCACCGATGACGACCTTGCCCGGCGAACAGGTCGCGACCGCCGGCTTCTCGAACTCCGAGCCGCTGTTGACGCTGCGGCCCTTCTTGATCTCGTAGCCCGGCAACGGGTTGGCGCACACCGCGAAGACCGTGATGCCCCAGTTCTTCGACGTGCCGTTGGCGTCCTCGTAGGCCGTACCCGTGACGGAGGTGTCTCTGATGATCAACTCGTCCTGGACGACCGACCCGTCGTTGCCGACCCCGGTCGCGGTGGTGAACCCACCGCCGACCGCGACCATCCCCGCGGGACAGTCCGCGGTCTTGCCCTTGGGCGAGACGCTGTCGATGTCACTGACGGCCTTCACGTGGACCGTCGTGACCGCCTGCACGGACACCGGCGCCGCCCGTGCCGTCCCCGCGAGCACTGCCAGCGTCATCAGAACGGTTCCGAGCCAAGCGATGAGCTTGCGCATCCGAATCCCCCTCGCATTTCTGGAATGTTGACGACGACATTCCAGCCGCGGGAGTGGGGTGCGGACATCCGTGGAGCGGTACGGAGATTTCCTGCGGAGGTACGGAGAGAACACCCGTACACGGCGAAATGACCGGACCACCCTGCCGGCCCGGTCTCCGCCCTACGAGGCTGTCAGGCCCGCCAGCGCCGGGACGCGTGGACCACGTCGCCGACCGCACGAGCCAGGCTTCCGTCGGCGTCGACGTGGCTCTCGTACTCGGCCGGAACCGGCTTCTGGACCGCCGTGGGCGGTGCCTCGTACGGGTCGCTGTCTTCCCAACGCAGCCTGCGTGCCGTCTTCACGAACGCGACCGCCGCGGCCAGCAGCAGCACCCCGATCGCGACCGGCCACCAGACCGATTCCGCGACCGCGATGGCGAACTGGACCTGGGCCACCACGACGAAGACGACAGTGAGTCCGACCACCGACCACGGGGCCGATCTGCTGTCGCGTCTACGTCTGGCGGCACCGGTTGCCCCCATTGGCGTCACCTCCACCGATGTTGCCGTGGACATCGGCGATTGATCGCACGGAGTTACAACCACGAGGGTACTCCCTGGTCGTTTGGTTGCGTTCCGTCATCATGAGGACATCCGCTCACCAGCGGATAACCGCAGCACAGCCGGTGCGGAATTCACTCCGTGGTGTGATCATCAACTTGTGTCCGCACAGCACGCGGGAGACCCCGCCGCATTCGCCGCCGATGTTCTCGACGAAGGTCCGGCCGAGCTGGAGTACGAGCCGGGAGTGGCGTCGCGCAGGCCCACCAAGACGTCCGCGGGCGGCGCGCTGATCCGTGATTCCACCGGACGTGTGCTCTTCGTGGTGCCGACGTACAAGGCGGTGCTGGACATCCCGGGCGGCATGACCGACGACGACGAGTCCCCGAAAGCCGCGACCGTCCGGGAGATCCGCGAAGAGCTCGGGCTCGACGTCTCAATTGGACCGCTGCTCGTCGTGGACTGGACGCCGCGCAACGGGGTGTGGCGCGACTGCCACCAGTTCGTGTTCGACGGTGGCGTGATCGACAACGCGACTGCGCACGACGCCGAGCTGTCAGGCGTCCTGTACCTGACGCTCGACGAAGCCCGGCCGCGCATCTACCCGTCGCTGCACCGGCGGCTCACGCTGGCGCTCAGGGCCCTTGAGAGCGGTTCCACGCTTTACGCGGAGTTCGGGCGCGAGGTCTGACCTAAGCTCGCCGGCATGGACCTGAGCGCGTTTCCCCGTGTCGCACTGGGCAGCTGGCCGACCCCGCTCGACGACGCCCCGAGGCTCGCGACCGCGCTCGGCAGCCCGCCTGTCCTGCTCAAGCGCGACGACGTCAACGGACTCGGCGCGGGCGGCAACAAGCTGCGCAAGCTCGAGTTCCTGCTGGGGCAGGCGATCGAGGACGGCGCGGACACGATCATCACGTTCGGCGCGCTGCAGACGAACCACGGCCGGCAGACCGCGGCCGCGTGCGCGAAGCTCGGGCTCCGCTGCGAACTCGTGCTCACGGCCAAGGTGCCGATGACGGGCGACGCGTACGAGAAGTCCGGCAACGTCGTGCTGGACCACATGTTCGGCGCGCACGTGCACATCTGCGCGGACGCCGAGGAAACGGTCCGGACCTACGAGCGGATCAACCACGACAAAGCCGTGACGCTCCCGGTCGGCGGCTCGAACGGACTCGGCACGCTCGGCTATGTCGCCGCGGCGGTCGAGCTCATCGGCCAGCTCAACGAACGCGGTGTCGACAACGCCACGATCGTCGTGCCGCACGGCAGCGGCGCCACGGCGGCGGGCATCGCCCTCGGCACGGAACTGCTCGGCTGGTCCGGCACCGTGCACGCCGCAAGCGTCTCCCACTCGGCAGAAGACGCCGAAAAGGAACTGCGCGGTCTCGCCAACGACGCGGCGGCACTCCTGAACGCGCCGGCCCCGAAACTCGACCACGTCCGCGTCACCGACGACACCATCGGCCCTGGTTACGGCGTTCCGACGCCGGACATGTGGAACGTGCTGAAGCTGTTCGCGGAAACCGAGGGCGTCATCCTCGACCCGGTCTACACGGGCAAGGCGGCAGTGGCATTCCAACGCATCGCGCCCACCAGCGAAGTTCCCCTCGTGTTCCTCCACACGGGTGGTCTTCCGGGTTTTTACGGCTATGCGCCGGAAGCCGTCGCCCAGTTCTGATGAAGCACGCCCGGAGACCGCGACGTGTCCACGAGCTCGGTCGCGTCGGTGACGGTTCCTGCCGCAGGAACCTCGCCAGCTCACCACCAGCGGAAAGCAGTCCGGGTGATCAGTATTCTGGTGTGGTGACCGACTTGGCCGACGACCTCAGCTTGCTTCGCGACCTCGAACGGCGGTTGCTCGTCCACAAGTTCGCGATCGAGGAGCTCATGACGAAGCTCCGCATCCTCAGCGAGGAGTTCGACTCGGTCCACCGGCACGACCCGATCGAGCACATCACCAATCGGGTGAAGAAGCCCGAGGGCATCCTGGACAAGCTCCGTCGCAAGGGGTTGCCGCTCGACATCGACTCGATCGGCGACGTGCTGGACGACATCGCGGGCGTGCGGGTGATCTGCCCGTTCGTGTCGGACGTGTACCGGGTCTCGGAGATGCTGGCGCGTCAGCACGACGTGGAGATCTTGCGCACCAAGGACTACATCGCCACGCCCAAGCCGAACGGGTACCGGAGCCTGCACCTGATCGTGCGGATTCCGGTGTTCCTGTCCGACCGGGTCGAGCACGTGAAGGTCGAGGTGCAGCTGCGCACGATCGCCATGGACTTCTGGGCGACGCTGGAGCACAAGCTGTTCTACAAGTACGACGACAGTCCGCCTGCCGACTTCATGGCCGAGTTGATGTCGTCGGCGATGATCGCGGCTCAGCTCGATGAGCGGATGGAGTCGTTGCACCGCCGGATTCATCAGGAGTAAGGGCGTGCCTGCGGCGCCCGGTCTTGTCCTCAGCAACGTGAAACCGACCCTGCCGCTCTGCGCAGCAGGATTCGCCGCAGCCGCAACGATCCCGGGACTCGCCGGCACGCTCACAGCTGCCGTCCTCATCGGAGCCGGATCAGGAGCCGTCACCCTGTTGGCACTCGCGAAAGCCACCCCAGCAGAGCGAACGGGTCAGACGATGGGCAGCGCGGAAGCCGGCAGGGAACTCGGCGACGCGGGCGGCCCGCTCATCACCGGCGCGGTGGCCGCCGTCGCCTCGCTCCCCGCGGACCTGCTCGCGTTGGCCCTCGTCATCGCCCTCACGGCTTGGTGATCTCCAGCTGCAGCTCGGTCACCCAGTCCGCCGGATCCCCGTCGCCGTAGTTCAGGTACACCTCACGCGCGAACCCGTTCTGCCGATACCCGTGCGCCTCGATCCACGCGGCAACGGACTGGTAAGTGGCATCCACGTCGTCCATCGGACCCCGGTGCACGATGGTCGCCGCCTGATCCAACGCCGGCAGGTCCACCACCTCGAAGTCGTACGAGGCGGAAGGCGAGACCGACACCGTCACCCCGGCCTCCACCAGCACCTGATCCCCCTCGGCCGGCGAGTAGGTGGCGATCCCGTACCCGGTGATCGGCACCCCGGCCCGGTCGAGACGCGCCATCAGCTCCGGGTACAGAGGCTGGATGACCGGACCGATGTCCTCCGGCCCGTAAGAAGCGGCCAAAGCAGTCAACCGGGCAACCCGGGCAGACGGAACAGGTTTCACAACAACGTCGTCAGCAGGCATTGCGCCTTCCCTTTCAATGGCGCGGAGACGTGCTTCCACCCGACGCAACCGCGACTCGTCCGCAAGAATCTGCTGTCGCAGCTCGGCGCGCCGCAACGAAAGCATTCCGTGCAGCTGCTCGACGGAAAGCTTCTCGTCGAGCACCACGCGGACCTGGTCGAGCGTCAGACCGAGATCCTTCAGCGCGACCAGCCGGTTGAGCCGTTGGAGCTGTGCGGCGGTGTAGAAGCGGTAGCCGGACGACGGATCCACGTGGGCCGGCAAGAGCAACCCGACCGCGTCGTAATGGCGCAGCATCCGCACCGACACGCGCCCCAGATGGGCGAAGTCTCCGATGGTGAACATGACTGCTCCTGTGTAGGGGCTGACACGGTGTGAGGGTCAAGAAATGATGGTTTGAGCAACGCACCGGGTGCGCATCCTGGGACGTTGACGAGAGGTGGCACATGACGTTCGCACATCCGGCGTTGTTCTACTCCGACGAGGAGTCCTACATCGACGGCACAGTCCCGTTCGTCGTGGAAGGCCTGGCCAACGCCGAGCCGGTCGCCATCGCGGTCCCCGGCACGAACCTGACGCTGCTCAGGGACGCGCTGAGCGGGTTCGCGCACCTCGTGACGTTCATCGACATGACGGACACCGGCCGCAACCCCGGCCGGATCATCCCGGAGCTCCGCGCGTTCGCCGACCGCCACCGCGGGGCCGTGCGGATCATCAGCGAACCGGTGTGGAACCACCGCACCGACGTCGAATACCCCGCGTGCGCGCTGCACGAGGCGTTGGTCAACTACGCCTTCAGCGGCCGCGACCTGAGCATCCTCTGCCCGTACGACATCTCCTCGCTCAGCCACGACGTGCTGGCCGACGCCGAGAAGACCCACCCGGTCGTGATCGACGCGAGCGGCCACCGGCCCAGCGACCACTTCCACCCCGCACGGGTGGTCGTCGCCGCGCACTCGCTGCCACTGTCCACACCAGCCGATGCCGTGAGCACTTCCGTTGGGGCCGGGGCGATGGCGGCGGTGCGGACGTTCGCGCGTGAACAGGCGGTGAAGTTCGGACTGACCCCGGCCCGGGTGGAGGACTTCGCGCTGGCGGTGACCGAGCTCGCGACCAACAGCGTGCGGCACGGCGGCGGCGAGAGCACCGTCCGGGTCTGGACCGAAAGTGAAAGTATTGTTTGCCAAGTCAACGACAACGGGCACATCACCGATGTTCTGGCCGGACGCACCCCAGTTCACGCAAACGATCCAGGCGGTCGCGGTCTGTTGCTGGTCAACCGTTTGGCGGACCTCGTGCGCACCCAAACGACGTCGTCCGGCACTGCAATCCAGGTCAGATTCGATCTGGAGAACAAAAAGGCAACGTGATCGACATACATTTGGCCGATCTCGTTATAGCTTGAGCACGTGCACGACGAGGAAGCGACGGAAATCGGTTACACGGGGGCGCGTTTCGGGTCCCCGGCGACCCGTAGACGACTGCGTGACGACCGAACACACGAAGTGAACGGCGCCGAGACGCAACAACTGCCCCGTCAGCAACCGTTGCGCCAACGCCCGCCGGAACCGCCACCGGAGTGGCCGATGCAGGAAGACGAACCACCTCATGTCCCCGCGCGGGACAGTGCTCTCGTTCGTCCGTATGCCCGCACCGGCGGCCGTACCGCGGCCCGCCACGACCTCCGCCTGGAAACACTGCTCTCCACGGACGAGGACAGGCTGTACCGCGCGAGCAACGACCAGGCGTCGATGATGCGGCTGTGCCTGCAGCCGCGGTCGGTCGCCGAGATCTCCGCGCTCATGAAGATCCCGCTGGGCGTCACGCGGGTGCTGCTGAGCGACCTGATCACGTTGAACCTGGTCGCCGTGCACGAGCCGGGCGACAAGCCGAACATGGCGCTGCTCGAACGCGTTCTGTCCGGCCTGCGCAAGTTGTAGCCACCCGTTCGCCAACGCGCGAGATCACGTCCGATCACCGATAATTCTCATCGTGGCGACCTCCAGCGACGAGACCCCGAAGACGCCGGTCACCGAGCCGATCCCGACGCCCCCTCCGGCGACGACCCCTCCGGCGACGAGGCCCCCGGCGGCCGCACCGAAGAAGCTGCGGCCCACCCGGATCAGCGGCACGTGGATCGCCATCCTGATCGCGATCGTCGTGCTGATCTTCCTGCTGATCTTCATCCTGCAGAACGGCGACAACGCCACGATCCGCTTCCTGTGGGGTGAGTTCAGCCTTCCGCTCGGCGTGGCGCTGCTGTTCGGCGCGATCGGCGGCGCGGTGCTGGTCGCGGTCGTCGGTGCGGCCCGCATCCTGCAGCTGCGCCGCCAGGCCAAGCGCGCCGCGACTCCTACTGGTCGTCCCGCGACCTCATCACCAGCTCGACGCGAGAGCTGATCCCGAGTTTCCGGAAGATCTTGCGCAGGTGGAAGTTCACCGTGTGCGGCGACATGAACAGCTGCGTGGAGATCTGCCGGTTCGTCTGACCCTTGGCCACCAGGTTCGCGATCGCCCGTTCGGTGTCGTCCAAACTGGACCATCCGGACGCAGGACGCACCGGAGCGGCTCGCCTGCGCCTGCCGAGCTTGCGCAGCCGTCCCAGCACTCGTGCGCTGTCGCGGGACGCGCCGATCTCGCGGTAGAGGCCGAGTGCGCTCTCCAGTGCCTTCACCGACGCCGAACGGTCGGTGGACGCGGTGAGCAGCACACCGAGATCCTCCGCCGCGTTCGCCCGTGCCCACAGGTCGCGGTGCTGCTGCGAAGCCAGTTCCAGCAACGAGGCGTCGCTGTCGAACAGGCCTCGTGCGTGCAACGCGGCCGCCGCCACCGCGCGGAATCCGGGGTTCTCCTCGGACAGCCGTTCCACCCGGTCGACGACGACCTTGGCCAGCCGCTCGTCCTTCGCCTCCAACGCCCGCCGCACGAACCAGCCGGCCGCGCGCGGTTCCTCGGCGAACAGCCCGGACGTCACCAGCCCCGGATACTCGTCCGTCAGCAGTCCCAAAGCCTTGTCCAGGCCGTGGCCCACGTAGGCGACCAGCACGTCGGCCCACTGGTAGTAGGCGCGCGAGAAGATGATCCCGTCGACCGGCACCCGGCCGCGGTAGCGCTCGACGTGCTCGATCGCGGCCGGCAGATCACCGGTGTGGATGGCGACCATCGCCAGCACGGCCAACGCGGGTGCGACCAGAGCGCTGTGCCCGGTCTCCTCCGCGACCGACAACGCGCCGCGCGCCTCGACGGACGCTTCCTCGATTCGCCCGGCCTGCAACAGGATCCGCGCCTGCACGACCGAGACCATCAGCTCCTTGGTGACCACCGCCGAAGGTCCGCTGCGTGCCCGCCGCACCACGCTGTCCGCGTCCGAGAACTCCCGCAGCCCGGAGAGGATCGTGGCCAGCAACAGTTGCGGATACGCGCAAAGGTCGTGCGAGGTAACGGATTGCGCGGCTTCGCGGGCCAGTTCCAGTGCCGCGCCGGGCTGTCCGGTGTCGCGCGCGATCGCCGCCAGCACCGCCAGTGCCGTTGCGAGCACGTCGTCAGGTGAACCGGTGTGCGTGCGGACGACCGCCTCGGCCAGTTCCTCCGCACGGCGCCGATCATGTCCGAGCAACGCCATCATCCGGGTGATCTCCACCCACGGCCCGAGTTCCGGCAGCAGGTCGGGTTCTGCCAGCAGCACCTCGGTGATCTCCACCGACTCGGCGTGCTGCGCGCCCAGCAACGTCGTGGTCGCCACGCAGTGCCGCAGTTTCGCCGCCGGTTCCGGGGAAACCTGACGGGACAAGGCATCCTGCGCGAGCGCTTGCGCCGCCGTGAGCTTCCCGGCCGCTATCAACGCGCGGACCGCGACGACCGTCCGGTGCACCAGCGAAGCAGACGCTTGGTCGGTGAGCTCCAACGCGCGCACCGCGAGTTCGGCGGCGGCGTCCGGAGCGTTCCACAGCACGGCTTTCGCGGCCGCGACGAGTCCGTCGATCGACCGCACATCACCGCGTTGAGCGCCGTGCAGGAGGTGTTGCGCGGCCGTGACGGCGGAATCCCCGCGCCCCAGCAGCATTTCACCGGCCTCGCGGTGCAGCGCGCGCCGCACGGGTGGGGGCACCGAGTCGGCGACGAGCCGCCAGACCAGCTCGTGCCGGAACGCCAGCCGGTCCTCCAGCGACGTCACCACACCCGCGCCGATGACCTCGTCCAAGGCGGGCAACAGGATCGCGGTGCTCGACGCCAGCATCTCCGCGACGTCACCGGGTTCGAACCGCGGCCCGAGCACCGACGCGACCTGCAGCAGGTGCCGTGCTTTGCCGCTCAACGAACTGACGCGCTCGCGCAGCAACGACTCCGTCTGCCGCGGCGAGCGATCTCCGCGCAGCGACGCGTGCTCGGCTCGGATCTCAACCTGACCGTCTTCGCGAAGTGCGTTGAAAAGACCAATTAATGCCGCGGGATTTCCTTGCGCGGTCGACGCCAAGGCCCGAAGATCATGATCGGGAATTCCGCCGGCGAGATCGGTGACCAGCTCGGTGACCACGTTGTCCGTCAGCGGACGAAGCTCGACCCGCACGGCACCCCGTTGTGCCGCAGCGGCGAACAGACGGTCCGCGCCCTCCCCACAACGGCGGGCGAGCAGCCAGACGACCTTTTCATGGGTGGAGGCGGGTAGTAGTGCGCGCAATGCGGCCAGGGTGCCCGGCTCGGCCAGGTGGAGATCGTCGAGCACGACCAGCGTCGGACTTTGCGGCTGCCGTTCGGCCAGGCGCGCCAGCAAAAACGGCTGATCCAGTTCGTCCTGCGCCGTCGCGACTTCGAAACCGCGGCGTGCGGCGAGTGCGGCGACTTCGGCCAGCAACCGCGTCTTGCCGGTTCCCGCCGCGCCGTCGACCAACACCACTCCGGTGCCCGCGTCCAGCACACCGCTCAGGAGCTCGCGTTCTCCCTCACGGCCGCGGAACACCCCGTCCCGATTCCCCGACACCCATTTTTCCTTTCGCTCCGCGGCGGCGGAGAACAAGCGCTGCCCTACCACAACGACCCTCGTGCCGACCAGCCCTGAGGCAGCATCCCTAGGCCGTCCGGATGACCAGGTGAGGTCGCCTCCTGGTTGCCGCTACCCATTCGAGTAGTTGCCCGGCGGATCATACGGGCCGCACCCCTGTTGAGACGCCCATAGCGCAAGAACCTTTACCTGGGCAAGTGGAGCTGTTTCTCCTAGCATCAATTCCGCTGATCCATTCAGCCACGGATTGTGGAGAGATCTTGGAAAACCGGCTGAAAGCGTGGTGTGCCGGAATCAGCGACCAGGTGACGCCCGGCACGACCACCGTCGTGGAAGGCGCGCCCGGTACGGGCAAGACCGCGGCGCTCGACGACCTCGCCGCGCGCTGGGAAGCGTCGGGCGGCCACGTCGTGCGGGCGCGCGGAAGTGCGTTGGAAAGCGAGCTGCCGTTCGGGATCGTGGCCCAGCTCTTCGACCTGGTCGACCCCGAAGTCGTGCCGGTCGAGGCTCTCGGGGCGCTGCGACTGACCGCTGTTTCGGCCGACTTCGGTGTGCTGCACGGCGTCTACCGGCTCGCTGCAGCTCTTGCGGGCAGTGCTGGGTTGCTCGTGGTGGTGGACGACGCGCACTGGGCTGATTCCGCCTCTATGCGCTGGCTCGCCTATCTGGCTCTGCGCATCCAACGGTTGCCCATCTCTCTCGTGCTGGCGGTGGGTGTCGGCGAGCGGTGCGACGACCCTTCTTATGGCGAGATCCTCGCCGCGTGCCACCGCGTCACGCTGGACAACCTTTCGCTGGACGACATCGCCGCGTTGATCTCTCCTGAGCCGGCGCCCGAGTTCGTCGCTGCCTGCCTGGACGCGACCGGCGGCAATCCGCTGACCGTGACGCGGCTGGTGAAGGCGCTGGCGGAGGACGGGGTGCCGCCGACCGCCGAGGCAGCGTGGCGGGTCGCGCAACGGGGTGCGGAGGTTTCGGGTGAGGTCATGGCCGCCCGGTTGCGTCGTCGCCCGGCCGCTGTCGTGGCCGCGGCACATTCGCTGGCCGTGCTGGGGCCGTCGCCGCATCCCGGCGTGCTGGCCGAACTGTCCCGGCTGAGCCCGGTCGAGCTGGCCGATGCGGTGCGAACGGTCGAGCTGCTCGGCGTGGCCGGGCCCGGGGTTCTCGACGACATGCCCGCGCCCGCGCGGGCTGCTTTGCATCTGCGGGCCGCACGCGCGTTGCGCACGCACGGCGCTTCCGACCGCGTGGTGGCCGAGCATCTGCTGGAGACCTCGCCGGGGCTGGAGCCGTGGGCGGGTGAGGTGCTGGACCGGGCCGCGCAGGAAGCCGTGAACCGCGGCGACACTTCCGGTGCCGCGCGGTTGTTGTGGCGGGCGTTGCGCGAACCGGTGGCGAATCCGTCGCGGGCGTTGCGGTTGCTGGGTGTGGCCGAACTGGTCGGCAACCTTCCTGGTGCCACGGCTCGGTTGCGCGAGGCTTTTCAGTCCGATGTGGACGATGCCGAGTCCGCGGTGGCGTTGTCCTACGCCTTGCACGCCGAGGGAAAGCCCGCCGAGCTTGCTTCCGTGCTGTCGGGCAGTTCTCCGTGGGTGCAGGCGCATCTCGCCGTGCACGGGCTCGCTTGGCAGGAAGCCGTTCCGGCGTCGGTTTCGCTGGACACTCCCGCCGGGGTGCTGCATCACGTGATGGTTGGCTCCGTCAGTGCCGCGGAGGCCGTGCCGTTGATCTCGACGTCGACGACGATGTCCGCGTTGACGTCCGCGATGATCCTGAACCTGGCTGATGCCTTGGACTCCGCGCTGACCGTGCTCGACGACGTGGACCGCGCCCAAGCACCGGCGTTGCGCGCGTTGACGTACGTGATGCGCGCGAACGTCCAGCGCCGCAAGGGAGATCTCGCCTCCGCCCGCGCCGACCTGACGCTGGCCGGTGATCACCTGCGTCAGGACCGGCGCTGGCTCGCGGTCTCGACGTGGCACGCCGCGTTGCTCGCCGACATCCTGCTGGAAGAGAGCCGTCTGGACGAAGCCGCGGCTTTGATCGCCGAAGCGTCGACGGACGAGGCTCGCCGTGTGTGGTCGTTCGGCGGTCTGTTGACCGTTCGCGGACGCATGCTCACCGCGCGCGGCGACGATCACGAGGCGTTGGAGGCGTTCCTGGCCGCAGGACGTCACTGCGAAGCCTGGCCCTACCGCAATCCCGCTGCCCTGGCCTGGCGTTCCGGCGCCGCTCTGGCTTGCGCGGCAATGGGCGATGGCGAACGCGCGCGCAACTTCGCCCACGAGGAAGTAGAGCTCGCACGCGCATGGGGTGCACCGCGCGCGTTGGGCATGGCGTTGCGCGCGGAAGGCCGAGTGACCGCGGGCGCGCTCGGCCGCACGTTGCTCGAAGAAGCCGTGCGGGTGCTGCGCGGCTCCCCTGCCCGTCTGGAACTCGCGCGCGCGTTGGTCGACCTCGGTGTGGTGTCACGCCGTCAGGGCGACACGTCCGGTGCGCGCGCATGCCTCCGCGACGCCTTGGACCTGGCCCAAAAGTGCGGCTCGTCCGCGATGGCCGCGCGCGCGTACTCCGAACTGGTCGCGACGGGCTCCGGGCCTCGGCGGATGCGCCAGACCGGCCCGACCGCGCTCACCCCGACCGAGCACCAGGTGGCAGCGCTGGCGGCGCGCGGGCGGTCCAACGAGGAGATCGCGTCGACGTTGCTGATGCCCGCGGACGCCGTGGAGGGTCTTTTGTCCGGGACGTACCGGAAGCTGGGCGTGTCCGGCCGCCTGCAGCTGGCCGAAGCACTCGACGTCGACTAGAAGGTTGATTCCAAGGTGTTGGCTCTGTCGGCGTCTGCAAGTGGTGAGCCTTTTTCATCCTGCCCGATGTGCCCGACGTGCACGGTCTGGCTGGTCCAACCGTCTAGTTCGGACCCATTCGGCCGATAGTTTCCATTGCAACGTTCGGCCTATCGTGCTGCGCATGGCCAGTGACCTGCAGCGACGCAAGGTGACCGTGGTGTTCGGGGCGATGGACGCGAACAGTGACGGCTTTCTGACCGAGAGCGACTTCCGCGCGCTCACCGCCCGCTGGGTGTCGTTGCGCGGTGGCGACGAGGAACTGCTGTCCGGCGTGATGATGGGCTGGTGGGCGACCCTGTCGGCCATCGCCGGCCAGGACCACGTGACCATCGACAACGTCCTGAGCATCGTGGACGCGCTCCCCAAGACCCCGGAAGCCGTCACCGACACCGCCGAGGCGATGTTCGCCGCCGTCGACGAGAACCGCGACGACTACATCTCGAAGTCCGAGTACCAGACGATGATCTCCGCCTGGCTGGGCCACAACGGCGTCACCGACTTCGCCGCGCTGGACTCCGACGGCGACGGCAGGCTGTCGCGCGAGGAGTTCTCCCAGCTGTGGTACGAGTTCTGGGCAGGCGACGACGCGGAAGCCGCCGGCACCTACGTCTTCGGGCCGGTCTAGGACTTCACCGGGAGGACATCCGGTCCGCGACTACCCTGGCGCGATGGTTCTGGGGGAACTGCACGCCGCGATACCCAGCCCCACGCAGGGCGTGTGGCATCTCGGCCCAATTCCGTTGCGCGCCTACGCGTTCTGCATCATCGCCGGGATCCTCGTCGCGATCTGGCTCACCGAACGGCGGTGGGCCCAGCGCGGCGGCAGACCCGGTGACGTCGCGCAGATCGCGTACTGGGCGGTGCCGTTCGGCGTCGTCGGTGCGCGGCTGTACCACGTCATCACGTCGTGGCAGCCGTATTTCGGTCCAGGCGGCAGCCCGGTCGAGGCGCTGTACATCTGGCAAGGCGGCATGGGTGTCTGGGGTGCGATCGCCGCGGGTGCGCTGGGCGCGTGGATCGGCGCGCGGCGCGCGGGCGTGCGGCTGACCCCGATGGCCGACGCGGCCGCGCCGGGAATCGCGCTGGCACAAGGGATCGGCCGGCTCGGCAACTGGTTCAACAACGAGGTCTACGGCGGTCCGACCGACCTGCCGTGGGGCCTGGTGATCCACCAGTGGGATCAGTCTGCCGGCCGCGCCGTCGTCGGCCAGGACGGACTTCCGGTCGTGCTGGGCACGTTTCACCCCGCCTTCCTCTACGAACTGTTGTGGGACTTCGCGGTGGCCGCCGCCGTGATCTGGGTGGACCGCCGCTTCCGGCTCGGTCACGGCCGCGCGTTCGGGTGGTACGTGGCGCTCTACACAGCGGGCCGGTTGTGGATCGAGGCGCTGCGGACGGACGCGGCGAACCACGTCCTGGGGCTGCGCCTGAACATCTGGACCTCGCTGCTCGTGGGCGGCACCGCCGTGGTGATCACGTGGCTGTCCGCCCGGCGGCATCCCGGCCGCGAGGAGTCAGTGCTCAGAACGGATCACCGCGAGCCGGCCGGTTCGGAGTGATCCGTCCTGGTGCCACGAACCGGTGACCACACCGGCCGCGTCTTCCGGCGGACCGCCCGGGACGATCCGCCGGTCGAGGTCGATCGCGACCGAGGCAGGCATCGGGCGGACCAGCGCACCGCGTGCCTCCGCCGGGCCGAAACCGGTGCGGGCAGCCGAATCCGCGACGCCACCGGTGGTGACGAGGTCCAGGATCGCGGCGATCCACACCGGGTCCGTCACCGCGTCGTAGATCCACCGCGTGCCCAGCACGCTGTGCTCTGCCTTCGTGACGAGCGCGCCGCCGTCGAGTGCTGCAGGGCGATAGGTCAGCGGCACCTGCCACACCGCCTCGTCGTCGCGGAGCAGATGCGTCTCCACGCCGACCTGACCTGCCGGGTCCTCGAACCGGAAGAACCCGGCAGGCCTCAGCACACCGCTTCCCTCGTACCACGGTTGCCTCGCGATCCAGGCCGGCAGGAAATCGCGGAACGACGGCGTCAGCGTTGCCCCAGCGTGAATCTTCCCCATGCCTCGCAGTCTACGAGTGCACGAGCGTGAAGAACTCCTGACGTGAGGCGGGATTGTTCCGCAGCACACCCTGCAGCGCCGACGTGACGGTGCGGGATCCGTTGACCCGCACGCCTCTCAGCGCCAGGCACATGTGCTCGGCCTCGATCACGACACCGACCCCCTTGGGCTGCAGATGTTCCTGCAACCAGTCCGCGACCTGCTTGGTCAGCCGTTCCTGCACCTGCAGGTCCCGGGCGAACCTCTCCACGACCCGCGCGAGCTTCGACAGGCCCAGAATCCGTTCACCTGGCAGGTATCCGACGTGCGCGACCCCGTGGAACGGCAGCATGTGGTGCTCGCACAACGACTGCACCGGAATCCCGCGCGCCAGCACCAGTTCGTCGTAGCCCTCGTCGTTCGGGAACGTCGTGAGGTTGAACGATCGAGGCGTCAGGAGCTCGGCGTACGCCTCGGCGACGCGGCGCGGGGTGTCGGCCAGGTGCACGGAGAAGGGGTCCTTTCCCAGCGCCTTCAACAGGTCTGCCACCGCCTGCCGCGCCCCCTCGGTGTCGATCACGCGCGCACCGCGAGCCGGGACAGCGCCAGCGCGCCCACCAGCAAACCGAAGTCGCGCAACGCGATGTCGTAGTAGCCGGGCCCGGTCACCAGGTTGATGATGATGCCGAACAGCCACGCGGCGACGACGAGCCCGCCCCACTTCGGCTGCAGCGCCACGAGCACGCCGGCCACGATCTCGATCACGCCGACGATGTACATGGCGGTCTGCGGCGTGCCGGGCACGATCGAGTCGATCCACGGCGCCAGGTAGACGGGCCAGTCGACGAGCAGGTTGAAGAACTTGTCCAGCCCGAACAGGATCGGCGCCACCGTGAACACCGTCCGCAACAGCACGAATGCCTGCGTCGTCGGGTCCGTGCGCGTCAGGACTGCCATGACTCCTCCTTCTAACGACAACTTTGGTTAACATTAGAAGCGGATGCCGATTTTCGTCAACTGGAGTAGGTTTTAGAGATGGCCGACCACGTCGCCGCCGTTGCAGCCCTAGACGAGCCGAACCGGCGCAAGCTCTACGACTACGTGGCGCGGCAAACCGCGCCGATCAGCAAGGACGAGGCCTCGGAGGCCATCGGACTGCCGCGTACGACCGCGGCCTTCCACCTCGACAAGCTGGTCGAGATGGGGCTGCTGGACGTGATCCACGAGCGCAGGTCCGGCCGCACCGGACCTGGCGCCGGCCGTCCGGCGAAGCTCTACCTGCGGTCGGAGCAGCAGATCGAGGTGTCGCTGCCGGACCGGCGGTACGAGGCGGCGAGCCACCTGCTCACGGACGCGCTGCTGGAGTCGGAGACGACGGGCGAACCGGCGCGCGAAATCCTGAACCGCCGCGCCTACGAGTGGGGCGAGGACCTGGCCGGGGAAGCCGGCGGCGATGTCGTGCAGGCGCTGGAGGATCTCGGTTTCGAGCCGCACACCGAGGGGCCGACGGTGCTGCTGGGCAACTGCCCGTTCCACAGCCTGGCGCAGAAGCACACCCAGTTGGTGTGCGGGATGAACCTGTGCCTGATCAGCGGAATCCTGGACGGGATCGAGGCCCGCAGTCACACCGCGAGCCTCGATCCGTCACCAGGTCACTGCTGCGTAACCCTCACCCATTCAGCCCATAGTTGAAAGGAACGCGGGGGCCCCGCGTTCCCCAGGAAGGAACGCGGGGCCCCCGCGTGACTTTCAAAAGCACTCGATTGGGTGAGTTAGGC